>CAYLVN010000321.1:0-1977 GCA_964387115.1 uncultured Fibrobacter sp. | reverse complement strand
ATCTGGGATGGAGTCAGCTCAATCTTTTCCATTAATCTTTATAGCTCCCCATGGTGTCAGAATCGACCCGGTGATATTTACTCCTCCGGAGATCTCCACACCTTCTAAAACCACACTCCTGCTGATCCTGCAACCCTCACCAACATTACATGTCTCTACCCAGGCGTAGGGCCCGGGAGATAACCGGTCGTAAAG
Organism: uncultured Fibrobacter sp.; assembly: GCA_964387115.1. Lineage (GTDB taxonomy): Bacteria > Fibrobacterota > Chitinivibrionia > Chitinivibrionales > Chitinispirillaceae > JAAYIG01. The sequence goes on along the minus strand of CAYLVN010000321.1, from coordinate 1,782 downwards.
CATCTCCGGAACACAGTATTTCTGAGCGTAATTAATCTTGAGCCTCTCCCCCGCTTCAATTCCGCTCTGGCCATCAAGAACCGAAAAATGTACCGCTGCCAAAGCCTCCGGAGTGCCTATGTCTTTCCACCACCCGCTCTGCTGTACAAACAAGCGTACTTCATTACCTGCAGCCAGGGCCCTCTTCCACACCGGCACAATCGAGAAATCAAAAGGTGTCAGCAGACTCAGAAACTCTTTTCTGTAAATGGCTGCACCTATAAACAGAGCATCTGCAGTCAATCTACCCCGTTCCGTTTCTCCAGGCGTTCCTTCATAAATCCCGGTAGCTCTGTTGTACAAGATGGTACCGCGGCCGCTTTCTGCCGGGAAGGCAATCAAACCACACAGCGCAGAAGAACTGGAAAAATCCCTTATTACTTTTTTAAGGTCAAAACTGCAGAGGATGTCAACATTCAACACAAAAAAAAGATCATCGCCGCCCAGAAACTCTTTTGCATTGAAAAGCGCCCCCCCGGTTCCCCTTATGGCCCCGTTCTCTTGAAAAAGCTCGAAGCCCTTATCCTGCTCGGCACGGAACCTCTGAAGCATCTCCGGAAGATAATGAGAGTTTACCGCGATCTCTTCTATGCCCTGATTGCGCAGAAAGGAAAGTGAACGTTCCAGAAGAGGCTTGCCGCAAACCGTAACCAGCGCCTTCGGTATATGCTCTGTCAAGGGTCGCAGGCGGGTGCCAAAACCCGCTGCCAGCACAAACCCCCTCATGCCCGCTCCTCCGGATATCTGGCTATACTTTCAAAAACATCTCTGAAGTTTTTATGACCCTCAACCCAGCCTTCCCTTATCTCAGACAAGGAGGTACCTGTCTCGATTGCCCTGCGCAGATCGCTGCTGCCTGCCAGAATGTCAAAAGGAATCTTTACAGTTTCATACTCGTAAGGCGGATCCTTGAATTTAAAGTGAGATCCGGCACTCTTCTTTACAGCCAGAAGAATTGCAACAGTCACCAGTACAGGAGAAAACTTCCTGAGATCAGTCACATGCACCTGCATCCCTCCGCAGTACTCACCTTTCCACTTCTGAAATGTGGGTATGAATCCATGCTCACGGAAATAACAGCCCTCAAGCTTCTCACCGGCAAGGATCTCCCTGACCGCTCCGGCATCGAAATAGGGAGCCCCGATCAGTTCAAATGGACGCGTTGTACCACGTCCTTCAGACATGTTGGTGGCCTCTAAAAGAACCATCCCGGGATATACCGCTGCCGTATCGGGCGTGGGCATATTGGGAGAAGGAAGCACCCAGGGAAGGCCGGTCTGGGGCCAGAAAGAGTTTCTCCACCAGTTCTCCATCCACACCACATTCAGCTCCAGAGAGGGAAAAAACTCCCTCTGCAGAAGCACCGCCATCTCTCCCATAGTCAAACGATGACAGAGGGGGATCGTGGCACCTCCTACAAACGAAAAAAAATCAGCAGAAAGCACAGGACCGTCTGTACCGATACAGCCGACAGGATTGGGACGATCAAGAACCCATACGGGAATTCCCTTCTCCTGGCAGGCCTCCATGCAGAGTTTCAGGGTCCAGATGTAGGTGTAAGGACGGGCACCAACGTCCTGAATGTCAAATACCAGGGCGTCAAGACCCGACAACATACCTGGTGTCGGCTTCCGCACCATCCCATAAAGGCTGTAAACGGGGATACCGAGTACCGGATCGACTCCCCCCTCCCACTCTATCATGTTGTCCTGGGTTTGCCCTGAGAGCCCGTGCTGCGGCCCG
>CAYLVN010000320.1:0-4417 GCA_964387115.1 uncultured Fibrobacter sp. | reverse complement strand
ACAAAAAACCGTTAGATGTTGAGATGATAAGGCATGAAGAGATCAAGGGGGTCTTCCCGGTAAGGTGATAAGATCAAGATTCCTGAAAGCCTTAGCGCCCAACGGGTTACGACTTTTACCTCATGGAGTTTGTGATTTTCAGGATAACGGTCGCAACCGTTTTTTATCTCATCATAAGCATTCAGAACGATTCTGTCTGCCGAAACATTTATCCCGAGAAATCACACCTTATACATCTCATGCATCACATTAACTTATCTTGCTGAACAGCTTGTTAATAAAAGAGTTGTAACCTTATGAAGGCTGTCTCTCCGAGCCTTCTTCGGTTCGGTAAAAAGATTGCTGCGGTCGGGCTATGTTTTTGGTATCAGACCTGCAAGTTGTGAAATGAGTACGAATTTTATCCCTGAATGGAAATTCTGGAAACAGTAGCGGCCTGACTTTCAACAGGTCAATTTTGCAGGTTATTTCTGATTTTATAAATGAAAAGACAACTGCAACTTCTCTGTTTATCCTTTCATAGTTATCAACTTACAGAAAAACCGGTTTATACAAGTTGTATTCTGACTGAATACAAATTTTACTTTTCGCTTGTACATTCTCTGAATAAATTTTATTATATTATACTGTTGAGAAACCATATATCTCCTTAATCGATTAAAGGGGCACAGGCATGACAATATCAAGAAACCTGTTCAGAACCAGTTTGACATTTTTATCTATATGTATAGGATACTCTCTCACCTTTGCTCAGTACAAAGACACTATCTGGGTACCGGTTACATTCTACGATTTTCATTCAAACAAGAGCAATCCGGAATTTGAACAAAATATTTACAGCGGCGTCAGGACTGGTATGGTAAGAGACACGCTTGATGCTGATAAAAAACCGATACTCACTACCGATGCTGAAAGAATCAACAGAAATGCCTACATAAAATATTGGTTTCGCCCATGGCAGGCTACTCCGGGCGATCCAAACAGGGCACAAGGAGACATGACATATCCAACCTATGAAGATAACGGAGACATGAACTGGGGGCGTTACCTGGGGGATGCCACAGCCACCCATGACACATCCTTCAAAAATATCGTCATAGAGGATTCTCTCCCCTTCCTGCATATGGGAGGTGGCGTTTACCAATACAAAGATGACGGTGACCCGGGTTTTTTTCCTCTTGACGGAAGAGGATTTGGCAACGAAGGACTCAATCATAATTTCTCTTTCACCATGGAGCTTCATTGGACTTTCACTAAAGTACCCGGACTCGCCTTCAGTTTTACAGGCGATGATGACGTCTGGGCTTTTATCGACAATCAACTCAGGTTGGACCTGGGTGGAAGGCATGGGGCCGCAAATGGCTCTTTTGAGCTCGATAATATACCAGGTCTTGAAAATGGCAAGAGATATTCTTTGGATTTTTTCTTTGCGGAAAGACATACTACCGGTTCCAATATTCTCATAACCACCAATCTTATCACGCCAAACATCGTGGATATTTCTCTGGAGGCTCAGCCCAATACTACAGTTCCAGTCTATGAAACAGTAAAGCTTTTATCAGCTGTTACGGATGATACATCTGAGACACCCGGAAACCGGACCGAAGTAGCATCTAAAACTCAGTGGAGAGTCATTGATCTTGATGGTAACCCTCCGGGGATCCTCAAATCAGATTCGGGAAGTGAAGTCATTCTTGTTCCTGAACTTGCATATACAACTATCATAGTGGAAGGTACGGTAACTGAAGGAGAGGTAACACTAAAGGATACAATAAGAATAAACGTTGGTCCCGGTAAACCTTATGCAGTTTCAATAGAAGCCGACAGTATCAATCTATCTACTGCCGATACAAGTGCATTGCAGAAACCTCAACCACTTGATCAGATTGTTATTACTAACAGCATGACCACAGCTGGTGCTTACGCTGTAGTCCGTGACAGCTCCGGTGCATTTGTTCGTATGGCAGATCCGGCTACTTCAAACTGGTTCCCACCTCCTCCTGCCGGTGATGGCATTATTCACGCAGTTGGCGAAAATTTAAAAAATTGGCATGGTATAATCACCAGATTAGATTCCGGATCTACATATGCTCATGCGGTTGAGGGAACGCTCTTGCCTGATTCCGTACGTGTAATTGTGGCCCCTTACGATATTGTTTCTCTCAAGGTTGTAGAGCGGGGAAACACCCCCCCTAACTTTGTTGAATCAATAAGGATGAATACTGATGAGAAAGAGACGTATGATGTTTATGGGTTAAAATCAACCGCTACCGATCCTAACGATCCCAATTCATGGGTGCTGGTCAATGCTGACTGGGAACTCTCTCCCCCGCTCAACTCGGCGACTCAGACGCCTAAAGGCCGTTCTTACTGGACCTATGATCCGACCAATCCTGGAACCGGAACTTTGACGGTATCAAATCCCAATGATGCCAACACACCTCCTCTTGTACTCCCGGTTACTATCGATAGGGCTCCTCCCAGCAAAGTCGATTTCAGACTCATCACACCCCAGGCAGAGAGAATCGCCGGAGATACTCTTCGTGCGGTTGTGGAAATCAGAAACACAGATGGCCTTGTTCCTGGAAGGTTCTGCTTCGGCACAGGTGGTGACGATACCAGTCAGGTCGTTTACAGAGACACACTTGGAAGAGGCGGAGATAGACGTCCTGAGCCAAATATTGTCGTAGATGATATCCCTGGAAATCTCAACACCGGCAACAACACTGCGATTGCAAATGACCAGTGCTTTGATGAGGGACTTGATACCGTATATGTAGTACTTTATAACGCATCTCCAGACAGCATGCATCAGCTGATTGTTAAACTTAACTCCGGCCTTACAGCCCGAACAGAGCCGTTTGAACTCTATCCGGCCGCTCTTGATTCAATTGTACTTACCCATGAGGATTTCACACCCATTCCTGGTCAGGTTACCCTCGATTCCCGTAATAATGAGTCAGTAACAGCTTATGCTACCGGTTATGATAGATTCGGGAACCGGATAGGACATGAAAACAGCACCTGGACTACTGATGGTTCGCTGGATCCACTTAATACATTCGGGACACGAGTCTATATTAGCACTGATAATGTCACCGATCATCAGCAGGGTAATCTCTGTGCATCTGCAGCCGGTCGGGTCGGGCTGGTAAGTGCCTGTATCCCCATAAGGGTTATCGGGCGTGGGGCTGATCTGGCTGAGGCTATCACCAGAGACATAAACGGCAACGGCTATCTTGACAGGGTCGATTTAACATTCAATAAGAACACTTTTGTTCCGCGTGAATCAGTGAATAATTTCACCATTAAACATAATAATACTACCTATCAGGTTGACAGTATTGTCCCACAGACTCCGGGGGACAGCCTGCATTATCATGCGTACTTAAAGGAAGTTCAGAACAATGTTCCACAGAGTGCATGGAAGCTTACTGTGAATATTTCTGAGGGAATGGAGAATGTAAATCCTGTCTCAAATTTCCTGACTAAGGATGGCGCGCCACCCGTCGTGTGGTATGTCAATAAGAAAATCGTTTCGCTTGATCACAAAAAAGACGTTTTGCAGGTTCTGTTCTCAGAGAACATATTTGACCAAAACGGAAACGCATTTACTATCTTCGCCGGCAGGCCCGACTCAATTCTGAATGTCTGGCAGAAAAATGCAACCGGGCAGCTTGAGATCAATTCTCTTCTTGCTGGAATTGCTGCTTTCTCATTTTCAGACAAGGACAGTGTCGCTTTGATTACCACAAACGGTATGGATATTACGGATGCCAACTGGGTGAATATCAGGTTTGAAACATTGCGTATCCAGGACGAATCTGGCAATCGTCCCGACGAACTGAATCAGAAGGTAAGAGTAGTGCTTTCTGGTGAAATCGTGACTATAAACCCCTACCCCAATCCTATGACACCCGGATTCAACTATACTCCCCCCGGGCAGATGAACCTTATTTATGAAGAAAATGCTCCACGATGGGCAAAATCAGTTGGAACCGCATTTAATGTAATATTGACACCACCGGATTCCGGGAAGGTTTTTGGGTATATAAAAGTCTATGATGTTATTGGTAATCTGGTTAACTATTCAGTGAAAACAGATATCATTGCCTCAGCCCAGGCTAAAGGTCTCAAAGTAGATGGCGTTTCTTTGCTTAATCTGTGGTTTTACTGGAACGGCTCCACCTACAAGGGTTCGAAAGCTGCCCCTGGGGTTTACAAAGTAATTCTCTATCTTGATTACGATGGCAAATTTGCAGACGGCACAAAATGCAATGACCAGGTCTTGCCGACAAAGGTCGGAATCGCAAGGTGAGATCATAAAGTTATTATGCTTTGAAAGAAAAAGCCGGTGTAGAAGCCGGCTTTTTTTATTTGTAACAAGTCGAAAGTAGGAAGTGACTCCCGGGGTGTT
>CAYLVN010000319.1:0-4418 GCA_964387115.1 uncultured Fibrobacter sp. | reverse complement strand
TCTTTCAGGATTTTTGGTTTGGCCGGAGGCCCTTTATTGGTGAGCTTACAGCCGTTATTATCACCCGATGGAATACCAACAGTTGTGACTTCGAATAAGTCAAAACATGCCTGCCGGCGGCAGAAAAGACGCATAACTTTTTCTTAGAGGCTATAGTAAAGTTTTAATCTACCACCAGTTCATCAGTGCGGCTGCAGGGACGGTTTGCAAATGTGATAGATATACCTGCCTTCACAAATGGTGGACAACAAGGGGTAATAGCGGAAGACTGGCGTCCTCGACAGGCTGGAACGCAAGAGGGGACGCCCTCTTCCAAACAATCTATTTCTTAATCAGTTTCTGTTAACATATCAAAAAAGACGAGAAACAACTTGACTTTAATTAATTAGAAGGCACCTCTACCATCAAATAAGTCAGTTTCATAAATACCAAGCTGATTAAAATAGTGCCTTGCCTGGGCATACCTGATAAGATAATTGTTTACCAGAGGAGCTTTATAAGGGCAAACTTCCGATATTTTCTGCAAATCTTCAACCAGTTTTCTCTCATCTTCCCCGATATCATATAGAAACTTGATGACTTTAAACGACTGCTCCATTATCCATTTTCTGTCTTTTCGTTCATAGTTCGGGGATATATAGGTTTTATCCAGATACCATGGACGGGTTTCGTAATTAAGATCACGAAGCATCTTTGAGACCCTGTTACAGAAAACTGATGGATGATACAAATTGCTGCAGAGCCATTTTACCCCTTTGTCAAATTCTTCCTGTGACATCCGTTTCAGGACGATATTTGTACCTGCTGGACAAATACATTCATTCGTACTGTCATCGGGTCTTATTCTTTTTTCGGCAGCAAGACGGGCATATAATCTGGTCGACTTGAATGCCATAAGACCACCGACAGCATAGATGGGTATCGGAAGTGATTCGAAGGCATCTCTGATCTCTCTGAAAGTATTGACATCATCAGTATCAGAACCGATTGTTATTCCGCAGGTAGGCTGAATGCCATATTGTATAAACCTGTTGATTTTTGTTTGTACGCCCGTAAAATCTTTCTGCCCAGGTTGCAGCTCGATAAAGGCCAGATCAATACTTGCTTTTGCCATTAAGTCCAGCAGCTCTTCATTTTCAGCCGTATCTATTCGAAGCTGAGTAGAGAAGGAAACTTTTCTCTTGTTAGAGCCGAATGTATTCCAATCAATCAGCGTATCAAGTGCGCCTTTTGCTTTCTCTTTATCTGCTGTAAAATTATCATCTACGATCACAATATCAGAATATCCGGATTTATATACATTATCAAGCTCTCTGGTTATTCCGGCACCTGGCTTGTATCTCTGTTTGGTACCTGACAATCTGACCGCTTCACAGAATTCACAATCGCAGGGACATCCCCTGGAGATCTGTATCGCCCCCAATATGGTTTTGCTGTTAGGATAAAGCGCTAGATCGGGAACCGGGCTGTCGGAGAGATCCGATGGGGTACCGAAATATTCCTTTTTCCAGGAATTCCGGAGAAGATCAGAAAACAGTTCACTGCAGATATTCTCAATTTCACCATGAACTAAAATGTCGCAGTGCGGCCGTATATAATCTGCATTCAAGGTAGCAAACGGTCCCCCCATTATCACTGTTTTTCCGCGTTTTCTGAATTCCCTGGCGATCCGCAACATTCCGTCAAGCTGTGATGTCTTACCTGTTATTCCTATAAATTCGGCCTCAGTTTCATAATCGACCTCTGAGACCACTTCTTCACAGATACTGACATCCATAAAGGATTCAGCCAGAGATGCAATAGTTGTGGTTGCAAGGTTGGTCACATACACAACAGGTTCCATTCCTGAAGCACGGAAGACGGAGGCTCCAAGATAACCCTCTATATGGGCTTTGGGATTTATAAGGTATAATTTTCTGGACATCTTGCTCCTAATCGAATTTATGCAGTAACTCTTTTCACAGGAGAGGAAATTTTTTTCCTTTTACCTTTTAATACCTCTGCGAAAATAACGGTTTCTTTTGATTGAAAATTATCTGTTTTTTTTCTGATTTGAGCTTGTCGGATTTTAAGATTATTCCTGAAGCTGGTAATCATATAAAAATGTGTCTTACTGATCGATGCTGCTTCATTGTACCAGAAATGTGTTGGCACGTAAAGAAGATCCCACTCCTTATCGCATCCAGGATATTTAATAGTTATTCCGCTCTCCTTAAAAGCCAGTTTCCGGAGATATAGATTCCTGAGCATTCTGTTATTACTGTCATATGAAAGCATGCAGTAATCATTGTTCATTTGAATTGTTTTGGCAAACCCGGCCTTAAACAGCATCGGTACCACTACAGCAGATTCCGCTCCCGTCAACTCCATAGACTTGCGGCACCGGTAAAACTCAACAAAATTACTTCCATGAAAATGTCCTGGAAGGTCAACTTCACAGGTTCCCCCATTACGACTTTTACGTGAACATTCAACCGGCAGGTTAATTTTATCGTTCTTATGAACCAGTTGCATGCATCCCGCAATTTTACTCTCATTATTTCTTGTCACGATAAATGTCTGGGCGGATGGCCAGTATTGCCTGTCTATCTCAAATTCTCTCTCCGGATTTTTGATTTCATCCGCCGGGTAACAGAATTTAAAATACTCTCTTATTAAACCCTCCGGGGCACTTGATAGATCATACTCCTTAATAGTAAATCCTCTGTAACTGAACCTGATTGGTGAGCCAATAAATGGAAACGACAGGGAACTGATAAAAAGGCTGAAGGAGTTCCACTTATCCCGCGGTAAACGTTCAAGAATCTTGTCTGTAAAGCTTAAGTTCATTTTGATCCCCCATATACGACAGTTAGTATTATTGCATTTTGCGAATACTATATGTGGTAATATATCTGATGCCTTTAAATTGTCAAAAAGGATATTGATAAATAAAGCTCCTGATCGTACAATTAGAGTTAATTGATCTTCTGTCATGGGGAAAGTTGTCATTTCTTCTTTTATTATTCTGAATTAAACCTGGAATTTCACAGGAAGCAGTCGCAGTGATATTATGAAAACTATACTCATAGTGGATGACTCCAGAGAGATCAGGGAACTGGTCAAGATGACTCTTGAGTGTGATGACTGCAGGATTATCGAGGCCTCATCAGGTAAACAAGCCATAGAGTCTGCCTCACGGAAAAATCCTGAAATAATCATTATGGATCTGTTTATGCCGGGGGAAATTGATGGCCTGGAAGCGACAAGAAGAATAAAGAGCAAACCCGGGCTCTCAGAATGCAATATCATAATACTTACCGGATCGAGATATACGCATAAAGAGGAGGCTCTTGAAGCGGGTGCTGATGATTTCCTTCAAAAGCCTTTCAGTCCATTGACCCTGATCGATAAAGTGGAACACATCCTCAAAAACCAGACACATTATGGATAATCAGAATAAACAGGAAAAAGAGATCGGCCGGCTCAAAGCTCTTTACCTTAAGGAAAAAGAGAAAAGAATGGATCTTGAAAAGAAGCTGCTTCAGTCGAGGCTTCGGCTCAAATCCAACAACGAAAAGCTGAAAACTTTAAGGGAACATTCAAGAGAAAACCACAAAGCCTTTAAACTTACCAGTAAACAGCTTGTAAAATACGCAGCTGACCTGAGGACCATAGTTGCAGACCTCAACAGCACCAACCGGGAGCTCCAGCACGCCTATCAGGATACTATCCACAGGCTTGTTCTCGCAAGTGAATACAAAGATCAGGACACAGGCAACCATATCAGCAGAATGAGCCGCTACTGTCTCAAACTCGCTGAAAAGGTCAACCTGAAAGGACAAGAGCTGGAACAGATCCATTTTGCCACCCCTATGCACGATGTTGGCAAAATCGGAATCCCCGACTCTATCATACTCAAGAACGGGCGGCTGACCGAAACAGAGTTCAATGTTGTAAAGACACATACTACTATAGGCGGTGAAATCCTCAAGAACTCCAGGGCCGGCATTTTGAAAATGGCCCGGGAGATTGCTCTTTATCACCACGAAAAATGGAACGGAACTGGTTACCCTTCCGGCCTCAAAGGAGAAAATATCCCGCTGCCTGCACGCATTGTAGCAATCTGCGATACCTTCGATGCATTGACATCATCCAGGCCTTACAAGGCACCATATCCTGTCAACATTTCATGCGAAATAATCAAAAGAGGGAGAGGAACCCACTTTGACCCTGTACTCACTGATGTTTTTCTCTCCTCTGTTGATGAACTATTATCCATAAAGCAGGAGATCGATTCAAAATCTTCAGAAGAAAAGACATGGGAATGCGCATGGAGCGAGCGGGATATTATCGAGGCTGTCATTCCAGATGCAGCCGGTGGTTTTAACCTGAAAGTCGCAGATGGGGAGAGCAAAAAACCGTAAGATATTGGGATG
>CAYLVN010000318.1:0-4430 GCA_964387115.1 uncultured Fibrobacter sp. | reverse complement strand
AACCAATATGTTATTTGTAGCTGCTTGTCTATGCCTTGGTGTATTCATGAAAACACCATCCGCTGCGCCTGAATCATATACCTGGGGAAATGTCAGTTTTGAAGGTGGAGGCTTTGTCTCCAGTGTAATTACCAGTAAACTGCAGGCGGGCCTTGTTTATACCCGTACAGATGTCGGTGGCGCATACCGGTGGGATTCTCTGGGTGGACGCTGGATTCCGTTGATGGATGCGGTCTCTCAACTTGATGTAGGACTGCTGGGTACTGAAGCTCTCGCGCTGGATCCTCAGGATCCACGACGTTTATATATCCTTGCCGGAACAGATTACTTCAGCAACGGGAAAACCATGATTTTCCGTTCAAATGATTACGGTAAAACATTTGACACGGTAAATGTAACCACTCTTTTTAAGGCACACGGCAATGGAATGGGGCGTCAAACTGGAGAAAAACTGGCCGTCGATCCTCAAAACAGTGCGATTCTTTTTTGTGGAAGTCGAACAAAGGGACTCTTTAAAAGCAGTGATACAGGTAAAACATGGATACCGGTTGCTGGAACAGAAACAACAGGCGGCAATTCAACAACATCAGACAACGGTATAAGCTTCATCATGTTTGACCCCTCAAGTGGAAAGACATCTGCCGGAGGCACTAAAACGATTTATATGGGAGTCGCAAAAACCACCGGCAATCTCTATGTCAGTAACGATGGCGGTGCCAGTTTCACATCGGTGGCAGGCTCGCCGTCCAATATGATGGCAATGCGGGCAGCACTGTCTCAGGGAAACCTCTATATAACATTTTCAAACAGCCCGGGCCCTCATAGTGTCAGCAATGGCTGTGTCTGGAAATACGCAACAGCTTCATCTGAATGGACCAATATAACTCCGAAAGATTCGGCATATTTTGGTACCGGCTCTCCTGGGAGGGCACATGGATTTGGTGGTATTTCGATTGATCCGACAGACCCGAAACACATCATTTTGACAACTGTCAATTGCTATTCGGCACAGTATCGCTGGTCAAATAAAAAGGACAACGCTGGTGATATCATCTTCGAGAGTACCGATGGCGGTGCCACCTGGAAAAACCTCTTCCCTGAATGGATCACCAATGATGGTACAAATCCCAATGTGGATGCAAACGGTAATGCCTGGATCGATGGTAACGCAATTCACTGGGCAGGCTCTATTGAATTTGACCCGTTTAACACAAAAAGAGTCTGGGTAGTTTCAGGTAATGGTGTTTTCCGCACAGATGATATCAGTGCTGCCGCACCACTCTGGAAATTTGTATCCAGAGGGATTGAAGAAACGGTTCCTCTTGATATTGTCAGTGTCCCCGGGGGCCCGCTTGTTACCGCTATCGGTGATTATGATGGTGCACGATACTTTGATATTTATAAAAGTGCACCGGCCCATGAACCCCGTATAGGTACTACGGTGTCACTTGGTTATGGTCCGCTAAATGGAACTTTCGTTCGTGCCGGTCATATCTATGATTACTCTACAAATCCTGCTACTGAATCAGATGTAATGTATTACAGTACCGATACTGCAAAAACATGGACAAAACTGCCAACACCCAAGGCTGGTAAGGGCTATACGGTTCTTAATGCCGATGGCAGTGTGATTCTTCATCGTGCGGAAGTCGGTAACGTTGTTTACCGCTCTGCAGATAAGGGTGTGACCTGGACATCTGTCAATGGTCTGGATGGGCAGTCAAGTACAAGCAGAATCATTCCGGATCCCCTGGATAAGAACATTTTCTATGTTCTGGATCAGCAGGGATGGTTCATGGTCAGTTCCGATGGTGGTGCATCATTTACAAAAAAGAGTCGTGTCAATGATGATCAGAATGGGCTTTACCAGAACAGCTCATCCATGATGAGAACTGTGCCGGGCAAAAAAGGGCACCTGTGGATTCCCCTTGACCAGAATCAATTATGGCAACCCGGTGGTTACAGCCGTAACGGACTTGCCCTTACAGAGGATGGTGGTGAAACATTTGTGCGCTTTGAGGCTGTTAATGCCTGCGTTTCAATTGGACTCGGAAAAGCCGCTCCGGGTAAGGATTACTATGCTCTTTACATGTGGGGTGCCGCAAACAACGGCCCGATCGGTATTTACCGTTCCATCGACAAAGGAGCCTCATGGGAGCGGATCAATGATGACAATCACCAGTTTGGCGGTCCCGGGAACGGGAACTTTGTAGTTGGTGATTTTAACGCTTATGGCCGTGTTTACATGAGTACTGTCGGAAGAGGACTTATCTATGGTGAACCTGCAGGTACAAGCTCTATAAAGCACTCCATCAGGCATCTGGACATTCCCTGTCAGATTTACCGCAGGGGAAATATGGTTGTTTCAAATAGCAATGCGGATATTTACCTTGTAAATCTTTCCGGTCGTACCATTCGTAAATCAGAAATTGTCCAGGGAACATCCCGGATCAATTTGTCGGGTTTAAATCATGGAATGTACCTGGTAAAAAATGGCGGAAGATCCTTAAAGATTATCGTAAAGTAAACCCACAGACACATACAGGCTTGTTTGATAAAAACATTCTTCCTGTTCTTCTGATAAAAAAGCCCGTTTCTAACAACGGGCTTTTTTATTAAATTACATGTATTTGTTAAATTTCACACGATCATTGCCGGTACGCTATGGGTTCCATCTGCGCGGTTTGTAATTTTATTCTTAACCGAAATTAATAGTGAACGACAGTTCCCGATGCCAGCCTTTCTCTCCTGCTTTCAGTGTTTGAGACGCGGTAATTATAGATACCTGCCTGAAGCGGTTTGTCAAGAGGAACCGAAATTGTACCGTGTGAAAATTCAGGGATCATTTTTTCAAATACTTTCCGGCCTGAAACCTGATACAACGAAATCGTAACCGGAAAATGTACAGATGATTTGACGAAAAACAGCAAATTCCTGTTCTTTATATCAAGCCGGTAACTTGCGGCTGAACAAACCGTTTTGTTTCTGGTCACGTTGCTTGATATATCAGAAATATCATAGAGAAGCATCGTTCCGTCGCTGGATCCTGAGATCACCGACTTTCCATCGGGTGTAAATGCGACATCTTTAATCGACGCCTTGTGGCCGAAAAATTCCCTGATACATTGAGCCGTTGATGTATTCCACAGCCGGACAGTTTTCTCCATCATCCCGGTCAGGATCGTCTTGCCGTCCGGAGAGAAGGCAACGGAAAAAACGGCATTATTGAGGCTGTCGTCTATACAGTATTTCTGAACACATGTTCCTGTTGCAACATTCCAGAGATGGGCAGTGTCGCTGAAAGTACCAGTGAGTATTTTTGAATCGTCAGGAGAAAAGGCGATTGAGACTATATTCTTGTCAAGTTCTTTGATCTTTTTGATACATGCGCCTGTAGCCGTGTTCCACAAGTGAATAGAGTCCTGGTAGCCGGCTGTTGCGATTGTTGATCCATCATGGGAGAAGGCGACGGTACGGATTGTCGCGGTATGTCCAGTAAAGGTTCTGATACACTCACCACTTGAAATGTTCCATAGTTTCGCTGTTTTGTCCGATGAGACAGTAACACAATGTTTCCCATCCGGGGATATTTCCACATCCATAACACTCCATGTGTGGCCCTTGAATACCCTGATACATTCACCGGTTTTTGTGTCCCAGAGGCGCGCGGTGCTGTCGTAGGAACCGGTCAGGATGGTTGCACCATCGGGGGAATAGGAAACAGCCTGAATGGAAGCCGTATGACCTTTAAACGATCTTAAAGGTAAAGCTGAGTTTACGTCCCACAAGAACAATTCCTTTTCTCCGCCATGAGCGCTTGCCAGGATTGAACCATCAGGAGAGATGTCAAATGCGTCTACCGGTTTGGTTCCAACATTAAATGTCTTCAGGCATGAACCTGAAGATGTATTCCAGAATCGAACGGTGTTATCACTGGAACTGGTCATTATTGTCTGTTCACCGGGAAGAAATAAAGCAGACAAAATATCGGATGTATGCCCTCTGAAAGTTCTTATTGTGTCTCCTGAGGCAATATCCCACAGAAGGGCGGCAACAATTGATTTCTCATATCTTCCGTACCGGCCGCAGGACAAAACAGATCTGGTATCGGAAGAGAATACGGCTGAACCGACGGTGCTGTAGAATCCACTGAATTGTCTGAGAAGTTTTTTCTCTTCAGTATTGTACAGGCGAACTCTGGCATCGTAGGATGTTGTAAGAAACATTGACGCATCACTGCTGAATGCAACCGATTTGATATAGCCATCTCCAATGTTAATTTTCCAGTAACTCTCGCATGAGGCTGCATCCACTAGATAGACTATGGAGTCTGATGAACCGGTCAAAAATGATGTGCTATCAGATGAAAATGTAATTGCGTTTATATCTTCACTTCCAAGCCTTAGATCGCACCTGGTTGAATCACCAGA
>CAYLVN010000317.1:0-4430 GCA_964387115.1 uncultured Fibrobacter sp. | reverse complement strand
AACTGTATCATTCTGTATAATTTCTGATAGTGCATTTCTGAGGTTTGTATCTAAATTATTACTATCTTTTCCGGAACACCACAAAGTGTAGAAATTACTTTCATAATTCTTTTGTATATGCTTCAGTTCAGGAACATATTGTCCCCTGCGAAACTCCTCAAGAAGTATATGGCAATTAGCTCCGCCAAATCCAAACGCACTGACCCCGGCACGTCGTGGATAGCTCTTTTCTTCCCACTCTTTTGCTTCTGTATTGATAAAAAACGGCGAATTATCCAATCCCAGGGCAGGATTGATTTTTACACAGTTGGCAGATGGAGGAAGGGTTTTATTCTTTATTGCAAGAATTGCTTTTATGAGACCTGCAATCCCGGCTGCGGTCTTTAAATGACCTATATTGGATTTGGCAGAGCCAACAGCGCAAAAATTACCTGTCTTTACACCAGCATTCTCGAATGCAAGCTTCATTGCATCGATTTCACTCTTATCACCAACAACCGTTGAGGTACCATGTGCTTCAATCAACTCTATAGTATCCGCAGGAACTTCACTCATCTCTATTGCCTGCTGAATCGCTTTTGCCTGGTACTTGAAATTGGGGGCAGCTATGGATTTCCCTTTGCCGTCGCTGTTATGTCCATACCCAATAATTGTACATAGAACAGGATCACTATCTTTGACAGCATCAGAGAGCCGTTTCAATATCACACCGCCACCCTCTCCGATTACGAACCCGTTCGCCCGTGCATCGAAAGGGTATGAGCCTGTAGGACTCAACGCATTGATTCCTGAGAAATAGATACGACCCATTTCCCCGTTGAGCATATCAGCGCCACCACAGATTACTACATCCGATTCCCCTGAAGACAGGTGCTGGATACCATTAATTACTGCTGCCAGAGATGATGCACATGCAGCATCGACGGTGTATGAATGCCCGTGGAAATCAAAAGTAGCCGCAACTCTTGCAGCTGTGATATTCGGTAAAATTCCCGGCGCGCTGTCTTCTGTAACAGTAAAGGTTCCAGTGCGGATCTCATTTTCAATATCTGTGATAACCTTTGATCGTTTACTTTCAGATAGTTCATTAAACTCAGGCGAATTTTTCAGATGATAGAGGCATCGATTGAGGTAAACTCTCCGAAGAAAGCTGTAATGTAAAGGTCCACCCAGGGAAGTCCCGATAAAAACTGAAACCTTGTCCCGATTCCATTTGCTGGAATCAACCATTTTAAGTGCTTCATCAACTGATATAATTATCGCTTTCTGGTTTTCATCCATATGTCTGGATGTTGCCGGAGGTATCCTGAACTTTAAAGCGTCAAAATTCAGCTCAATTAAAGATGATCCGATATCTGTGTAAGATTTATCATTTTTATCAGATTTTCCATAAACAGTCGGATCGAAATGTACTTTTCTGTCAAGAATTGATTCATTGACAGGACCTATTGACACTCTTTTTTCAAGAATATTTTTCCAGTACGATTGCGTTTCCGGTGCATCAGGAAAAACACAACCGATTCCTATTACAGCGATTTTTTCGACATGTATTTTATCAGACATTTATTTTTAACCAATCATTTCTTTACATAACTCTGTCAATTTTATTCCATCAGCACTTTTAAGTTCATCCGGAATTTCCTGCATATCCTTGATAGCATGCTGCCGATGGTTTCATGACATTGCCCTCAATTGTTTGCGGTCAATTTTCCCCATCGGGTTCAGGGGAAAATCGTTCACAAAAACAACCTGTTTGGGTACCTGGAAATTGATCAGATGCAAAGTACAATGCTTGACCAGTTCTCTTTCTGTCAACGAGCAGCCGTCTTTGAGCATCACAAAGGCTTTGACAATCTCTCCAAAAACCCTGTCCTCTGCACTCACAACTACTGAAGTCTGTACAGACGGGTGTGTGTTAATAACAGATTCGACTTCAAAAGGTGATATTTTTATTCCTGCAATGTTGATGATGTCCTTTATTCGACCTGTCA
Organism: uncultured Fibrobacter sp.; assembly: GCA_964387115.1. GTDB lineage: Bacteria > Fibrobacterota > Chitinivibrionia > Chitinivibrionales > Chitinispirillaceae > JAAYIG01. The sequence goes on along the minus strand of CAYLVN010000317.1, from coordinate 2,439 downwards.
TTATCAATTGACGATCCTCAGTGATAAACCCCTTGTCACCTGTATGAAACCATCGGTTCCGGAAAATGATCGCGTTCTCCTCCGGCATATCAAGATACCCGCTTGTTACACTCTCTCCCTTGACAACAATCTCACCCTCAACACCGCTTTCGACGATATTGTCATGTTCATCAACTATCTCTACGTCTATTAATTCTTTTGGCGGACACACTCCTACATGCCCTGTCTGTATCGATTTCTGATGAACACGCCAGACTATGCCTCCGGTGGTTTCAATCAATCCGTACCCTTCGTGCAGTTGTTTACCCGTTACACTTTTCCACTCATCCACAGTTTCCTTATCAAGTTTTGAAGCCGCACAGAAAGCCATCTGAAGATTCCTGAGAATTCCATGTGACTGCTTTAATCGTAATAGCTGCTGGTAATGTGCAGGAACCCCATAAATATGAGTGATCTTTTTTTCACGAATAGTTTCTTCAACCTTCAAAGGATGAAATGAACGAAGAATGAACATTTCCGAAAGAGTCTTGATTGTCCATGGAATCAGAAAAACCGATCCAAATCCATGTGAGAAAGGAACAAAACAGATATGGCGGCTCTCAGAATCAGAGGGCTTCCAGTATCGGGAGGTGATTTTGAAAAAGTTTTGATGATTTCTATAGTTTAAAGGGACACCTTTGGGAAGGCTGGTGGTACCGGAGGTGTAGTAAATGTATGAGGTTGTATCCAGATCCCAATTGAACATCTCTGAACTACATTCAGAGGGATCTTTTGCTGAAATCTCCTGTGCAATTTCATCTACATTAACCGTCATGCATATATCAGAAATATCAGGTGTAATTTCCTGTTTTTTCAGATGAGTGATAAGCAACCGGCACTTTGTCTGTTTTAAATGATATGGTAGTGATCTGGCCTGAGCCAGTGGATCCAGAAGGCAGGAAACAGCACCAATATATTGAGCTGCCATGTGTGCACAAATAAAATCAATACTGTTGTAAACATGAAGGGCAACAACATCTCCTGAATTAATTCCATTCTCAACAAAAAAAACCGCATATTGTTTAATGAAGTTCTTCAGATCTTTATATGTAATACTAAAGTCCTTCTCAATCTCCGAAAAAACGGTTCGATTATCATACTGGGAAGGAATGTTGAACAGTATTTCACAGTAATTCATTCTTACTCCTTACTGATGCCATGTGATGCTCACAATCACAGGAATTCTGGATTTTGTAATGGAGGGTGGTGGCTTGAAAGATTCTAACCTGTTAATTTTAAGAGAGTTACGTAAATCAGGAATGTTTCCCGGGTTACACAAAATAAGAATAAATCTGTAAATACGCAAGAAATTTTCAGACCGAATCGTGTAAACGATAGTGGTAAACAGTCAATCTGGATCCGGCAGGATGAAAAGCATGAGATGCGTTGTGCAATGTACAACTGATAGATGTAACCTGATCCCCGCATCTTGAGTGTGGAAACAGTTTTGTGGTGTTTCCTTGATTTATGGCATTTTAGTCTGTCTATTATTTAGTTTAGGATAAGCGGAAGTGAGCAATATGGTGCCTTACTTATGCATCCGGAAAAAATGATTATTAGGGTAGTTCTGAAAATTCGGTTTTTTTCGTTGCGGCCGGCTGCGAATTCGACTACGGAGTGAAGGAGAAATCACCCGCTGCAATCTTCCGTATAACATTCGACAATAATGGAAAACCGCTTGAGTCTCATGAAATGACATCTTTTAACTGGAGCGGTATATCCGGTGATGCTGCCGGGGTATATGTACTCGATGATGGTAATCTGTTGCTGCTCAGTGAGGAAGCAAATATTCTATATGGAGTTGATACAGCAGGAAAAGTCCATTCGCAGATACAACTTGAAATGAATCAGCCCGAGGGGGTTGCATTTAACAGATCAGACAGCACAATTTATGTCGTAGGAGAACCTCGTGAGCTGGTGGTTCTGAAATTGAAACCGGGCAGTGTAGATATAAAAACAAATCCCGGGTTCAGCTGTATTATTTACACGTGAACAGGAAAAAGAATGGTGCTCTGGTAACACCTCTTGGTAGATCTATCCGGCAGTCAGAGTGTGGGCATACTTTATTTTCGAAGCCGGATTGTTTGACAATACGGCACGGTCAGGTTCTGTTTCGCTGAAACGGCGCAATATTTTCCAACAGAAATTTGAAACATCGTATATGATAAATGTGGAAATACAAAGGCATCTTTACTCGAAATTGTAAAAAATCATCAGAATCGGGCGGCTCGCCATGATGTATATACTGAATCAGGGGATAAGTAAGCAGCTGGAGAATAAAAAATAAAAGTTTTAAAAAAGTTGCATTGTTTCAAAAAATGTGGTATATTATAAGCCACCGGTTGAAACCGGAATCTTTGAAATAAGAGGGACATTTAGAAAAAATCGAAATTCGTGCAA
>CAYLVN010000316.1:0-4449 GCA_964387115.1 uncultured Fibrobacter sp. | reverse complement strand
ACTTTTTCAAGCGACGGCTCGGAACTGTCCCCTGTGCAGTAGCGGTAATCTTTGCGTATATCTGACTCTATCAGCCTGAAGAAATTTGTAATTGAATCTTCCGGTGCGGATGAACCCGGCAGGGCTGAAAAAACAAGAGTTGTGATTAAAAAAAGAACGCGCATTCAGACTATCTCCGAAGTAAGACGATCATATGTTATGACAGTCTTATTTTACAATTCGGCGTGTTTAATCTCAAATAAATCTTGCAGCCCAGCTCCTTACATCTTTGCCGTTCAGGATATGAAACTTCCTGAGCCGCTGCAGAGTTTCATCGGAAAAGGAGTTCAACGGGATCCATATCAGATGTTTTTTGAGTTTTGAGGCGAGATTTTTCAAAACAGGACCAGGCTTTTTTCTGGCCACATATCCCACATTTTTTTCGGTACTGAACAAAAGTGCACCGTAGGTGAGGCGGGTTGACAGATCCGGGAAATCAGACTCAGAGGTAATGCTGAAGATGTCGGGAATATGTCTTGGCGGAAAAATAAGTGAAAGACCTCCATAGCTGCATTTTGCGATTCCCGGCCCGATCATGTCTTCCATCGGATCTGTCGCATAGAATGTCAGAGTCGACTCCTCCTGATGCTCTGCATACCAGGTGGAACAGTGAGGATAGCGGCTGTCATTTTTGCTGTCGAAAATTATTACAACGGTATCGATTTTCCCTTTTGATGGCGGAAGCTCCTTTACATAGATCTCACCAGTGTGCCAGTTGCGGAGTGTTTCGCGAATGTCTATCCCGTCTTTTACTGAAGTGGAAAATTTCTCCGATTTTACAAGGTCCTCATTGAGCACCCGGAGTGATTTGTTCCTGACAAAACTGTTGAACCTCTCGATTCTTCTGTCCTCAGGCACATGGGAGCACATGCCTGCAGGGTTCCATGAAAACCGGTATTTCTTTTTTTTCTCCAGGGAGGGATCGGGCTTTATCGAAACGAGTCTCCAGTACATGTGGAAATCACGGAAAAGGTTTACAGAATCAAACACACCCCATTCAGGCATGGAGATACGGTCTATTGTGACTCCGACAAGCTCGTCTCTGTTTACAACAGGCAAACAGGGATAGTAACGGGCGCTTTTGAGGATGCGTATCGCAAAGGCATTCCCGCCCACACCTTTTGCCGCTTCCACAATATCAAACAGGTCAGGAATCATCCTTCCGGACATGACCGAAATGTTGCGCAGAAAAGTCAGCGCCGCCTGAATCCTTACCGGAGAGAGGCTTGCAGCTTCTTCTTTGTTCTCAAAATACTGGTCTCTGGTTTCCCTGAACAGGTCTTTTACCGATTCAACTATGTCAAAAGGTTCCGCAAAGGGGTCGTAACGCTCTTTTTCATATTTCCAGGTGATAAAAGGAAGCTCGCCGAGTGCAAAGTAAAGATGGTCAGTGTTGATGAGACCGGAAGTAACCGACCAGGTTTCGATTGAGTCGAAACGCATGTTGTAGGTTTTTTCCTGCCTGAAATGGTGAATTACCCGCACATAGTTTCTGTAATGCAGTAAAACAAGGATGTTGCTGTGGTCAGAGCCTATCTGGTGTAAACGACCTGCGATATATTGACATTCCAGATCATCCGCGGAATCAGTCTCCGGAAGCCCGATAGAAGAAAGACAGAGTGAATTATAAATATCGAATCCTATCTTTGATTCCACAAACTCATCCGGAAGCGGCTCGAGGAGCGTTGGGGGACGCAGGTTGGATGAGCCGATGCAGAAGACAGGAATTCCTTTGAGACGGCATTGCCTGATACCCTCTATTGCCGCATCACAGGGATCAAGCGGCACATAGAACAGAGGCCCGGATGTCCCGCGGGCTACAACAGCACTTATCAGAGGAAGGCTTTCAACGCAATCACAGAGCTGCTCCTGAAATACTTCTGGAATATCAACTGCAATGCAGTCGTACTTTCCCGAAAGAAGCAGTGATCGTACCTGTCTTGCAAAAGCGACTTTCCCGTGAAGGCAGGGGATAAGGTCGATGTTTTCAGCGATTCTCACAGATCGTTCTCGTCTGAGTCCGGATTGAGCTGATCGTCATCAGTAAAGAAAAAATCCCCCAGGTTCATCGATGGCAGATTCTCTCCTGAGAGCTTTCTTGTGGCGGCCAGATTTTCAAGATCAAGAGCCTCCTCCCCGAGAATCTGGGTGATGGCCTGCCTGAAGATTTTTTCTGATTGAACCTTTTTGTCGGCCTGACTGAGCTTCAGAGAGTACCGCATCACATTCAAGCCATCTCTTATGGAGTATGGGAGATCGAGATTGTGGGCTTTCTGAAGAAAATCGATGCAAAGATCAAGAACCTCTTCACTGGAGAAAGGGATGTTATACTTGAGAATCTTCAGTTCATCTTCCCTGTCCGGAAAAGGAATCTGAATTCCGGGCTGTAATCTGGACATTATATAATCAGGAATCTCAAAAGTAGAGGTGTCTTCATTCATGGTAACAGCGGCCCTGAATTCCTTGTGAGCTTTTATTGTGATACCGGCTACAACCGACTCAACAGTACGGCGGTTATCAAAAAGCCCTGCCAGGGATGCCCACGATTTTTCGGACATCCTGTTTCCTTCATCAAGAATGCCCACACTTCCTGTAATAACTGCCGAAAGAAGAGGGCTGGCATGGTAGCTTATCTTACCCTGTTCAGAGAGTACCGGGGTAACAAGAAGGTCCTCGGGGCGGGTATCAGATGTACACTGCATCACGTAAACGTCCTGACCACGGCTGAGAGCCGCGGCTATGGCCAGAGTGGTCTTGCCTATACCCGGATGACCGATTATGCGGGGGACAAGCGGAAAATCTTCATCGGAAAGGACAAGCCAGCAGGCCAGAAGCTGCCGCATTGACTCGGATTGCCCTATCCATTCAATATCGCCTTTCAAAGGATGGGACAGGATCAGGTCAACATTATCGATTGTAACTTTCATTTTAATCCTTACTTGATGTATTTCTTTACTTTAGATCTAAAATCATCTTCCAGATCCTCTAAGATCTCATCAAAGGCATTTAGAAAAGGCGTTTCATCACCCCAGTGCCTGTCACCGGTTCTCTCGATGTTCACAGTAACAAGGGGTGCAGAGTCCTTTGGTGTCTTGTAAATTAAGATAGAGATGCTGGCAGTTCCTTCAAACTGACTGAACGCTGCCGGACGTTTTCTGTAAGAGTTCAGGATAATTCTGATCACACCTGTGCTGCAGCTGCTGTTAGAGATCTGGATCGCTTCCGCCGGGATCACATTTACCTTCAGTGCCTCGCCGATTACCTCTGCCAGATCATCCTCAAGCTCCTCTTTCTCATCACTATCAAGCACAAAACCGATCTGTCTGCTTTCAAGCTCCAGACGCTGCATGTAATAAGAATCATTACAGGGCAGCTCATCATAATTGACTGATTCACGCTGCTCTTTCGGGGGCTCCTTCTCCTTCTGGACAATTACTGTGACTTTCTTTTCGGGTATCTCCTCCATGCCGGTAATTCTACGTGCAATGACAGGAATTATTTCCACTACATTCTCTATGTCTCCCTTTACATCTTCAGAAATCACCTTTTCGAATCTGCCGGTTTCAATATTTACACTTCTCACATTTACCATGAACATCGATCCCAGTTTACCGATAGATCCGGTAACAAGCCTCTGAACACCCAGCATACGCCCGATCTCAACCATACACCCTTCATCTGCACAGGTCAATCCGGACTGCTGAAACCCCTGCTCTTTAAGTACCTCCTGCATCTGATCCCGTTCCATGACATCGACCATGCCTGTAGAGAAGAATTCATTACGGAGCCTGTCAGAGATCAATCCCGACTCACCTTCAGAGACGCCGTTTGTGCTTTTCAGGTTCAGAATAGCAATCTTTAGTTTATTTTCCTGCGCAGAGGCAGAAACAAGACTGAAAAAAATCAGAAGAGATAGAACCATGAATCTCATTTTGTCTCCTTTAACTATCAAATTGCCGTTTTGTACAGATTCTTCGAGTAGGAGCAATTATTACCTGATTTGGCAAATTGCATTTATCCCACGTGTCCCTTCCAGGATGAATAAGTCAGGTATCGGCTGATTCAGGAAATTCGGTCTTGGCACATATTTATAATTAGAAAATAGTTTTTTACAATGTCAGAGATGAATCGGTGTCGGAAAACGGTTGTCTTGGAAACAGGGGGGCGGTTTCTCAATGGAAAAGCAGCAAATCTCATCAGGAGTGGGGGAGTAGTGTTGAAGGGGAAAAAGGAAACCATTATTTCATTTAAAATGCAATTTATAGAAATCTGCTGAGTGAAGATTAAAAAAGTAGTTTGTTCCCGGAAGACCGGTTTCTGAAATGCGGCAGGTCCTGAGTCTGTGAACTATCAGTTCACAGATTCACCTCAGAGATGACTTTGGGAATTTAACGATTTAAGTTCACAGAT
>CAYLVN010000315.1:0-4470 GCA_964387115.1 uncultured Fibrobacter sp. | reverse complement strand
TATGAGCGATCACGGATATACTGTTATCGTATATAACCGGACACTATCAAGAATCGACCAGTTTCTGGCAGGGCCTGCAAAAAACAGGGTAAATATTCTTGGTGCTCATGGAGTTGAGGGACTGGTTAAGAGTCTCAAAAGGCCAAGGAAAGTATTGCTGATGGTGAAGGCTGGTCAGGCAGTAGATCAATTCATCGCTGCTCTGCTTCCATACCTTGAAGCTGGTGATTTGATAATTGATGCCGGGAATTCGCACTACTCTGATTCGATGCGTCGGACACAGGTCCTGGAAGAAAGGGGTATCCTATTTATCGGGACAGGTGTTTCAGGAGGTGAGGAAGGCGCAAGGAAAGGGCCTTCCATGATGCCAGGGGGCTCTTTCGAAGCATGGCCGCTTGTAGAGAAACTTTTCAAAGATATTTCTGCAAAAACCTCCGATGGAACTCCGTGCTGTGAGTGGATCGGCTCTGATGGGGCGGGACACTATGTAAAGATGATTCATAATGGCATCGAATACGGTGACATGCAGCTGATTGCTGAAGCTTACCATTTAATGAAAGAGGGGCTTAAGCTTACTAACTTCGAGATAAGCAGGATTTTTAAAGACTGGAACAAAACAGAACTTGACAGCTACCTTGTAGAGATTACCGGTGATATTCTGGCCCGCAGTGATGAAAACGGGGATTCCCTGGTGGATAAAATTCTGGATTCAGCCGCGATGAAAGGCACCGGGGTATGGACAAGTGAGAGCTCGCTTGAACTGGGAATCCCATTGACTCTTATTACTGAAGCGGTTTATGCCCGCAGCCTTTCCACACTTAAAGATGATCGTACGCGGGCATCGGAAATCATCAATGGTCCGGTACAGAAACTGGAAGGAGAGAAAAATATACTTATTACAGAAATCAGAAAAGCACTTCTTGCTTCAAAGATCATCTCATATGCACAGGGATTTATGCTGATGCGTGCGGCTGCTGAAAAGTTCAACTGGGATCTTGACTACGGAAGAATCGCCCTGATCTGGCGTGGGGGCTGCATAATTCGAAGCGCGTTCCTGGATCAGATAAAAGAGGCTTTTGACAGAAATCGTTCCCTGAACAGTCTTATTGTTGACAGCTATTTCAAGGGTGTGGTCGAAACATGCATACAACCATGGCGCAACGTGGTCTCTGCGGCGGTAATGGCCGGTATTCCGGTTCCGGCTTTCAGTTCAGCGCTGACGTTTTACGACGGATACCGCAGCAGATGGCTTCCTGCCAATCTGATCCAGGCGCAGAGGGATTTTTTCGGTGCCCACACTTATGAGAGAATTGATAAACCCAGGGGAGAGTTTTTTCATACGGAATGGGTATAAGGCTAAAATAAAATACCAACCTGTCAAAGGGGCTTTCAGCAGAATCCTTTGCACCGTGGCTCGAGAGGAGAGATCAGAAGATCTGCACCCGCAGGACGTTTCCCTGTTTCAAAAACAATGGTAGTGTCTACATTACCGCGTGGAAAAAAATCACCGGTCAATAGAAGCCACTCCGGATTCAGAAGGCTCCTTACTTTCTCAAACAGGTGGTGTGTAACAGTCTCGTGAAAAGTTCCAACTATGCGGAATGAGTTGAGGTAAATTTTCCAGGATTTCAACTCAAGACACAATTTACCCGGGAGATAATAGAGACCTATTGAGGCAAAATCCGGATAGCCGGTTTTGGGACATACACAAGTAAACTCAGGGAAGATAATCCTGATTACGCCACTCTGGGTTGCCAATGGATCGTAAGGGCATGGAAAAGTCTCCAGCAGGGGAAACCTGTCGGATTTAAGGGCGTTTTCAAGGGAAATTACGTTCTCGTAAAACATCAGTTACCTTCCGTAGTTTTCATTTGTAAAATCGGTATGTATTACCTGACTTATGCACCCGGATCAGAGCGAATTGCATTTTATCCCTTGTGCATAAAGACTTTCACAAATCTTGATGTACCACCAGTGTGGTGCGCCTGCGATTTGTTAAAGCCTTTCTGCTATAAAGGCTAAACGCACTTCATCCCTTCCCGGATGTATAAGTCAGTATTAAAATAGTATTTGCGAAGCAGGGGAGGCCGGTGACTTGCACCGGGTTAATTCCCATCTGCCGAAGCATTGGCAGAATCAAGCAGTGTGAGAGAGCTATTAATTTTCACGTTTCATCTTCTTATAGTTCTTAATTATCTTCCCGAATGTTCTCTCTTTTTTACGTTTTTCTAAATAAGACATTTCATGATAATCTGATTCTTTTTTAAGCTTAAGGTAATTCTTATATCTGTCCGGATCGATATTCCCCTGCTCAAGAGCTTCAATTACCGCACATCCCTTCTCATGAATATGTGTGCAATCTTTAAACTGGCACTTTGTGCCAAGAACCGCGATCTCATCAAAGGTCTGCTCTATTCCTGATGCGACCTCCAGATTTCCAAGTTCTCTCATTCCCGGGGTATCAATGAAAATGCTTCCTGATTGAAGACGTATCAGCTGCCGTCTTACTGTCGTATGCCTGCCTTTCCCATCCTTTTCTCTTACTTCATTAACTCTTAAGAGCTCCTCACCAGAAAGCTTGTTAAGCAATGAAGTTTTCCCGACTCCGGATGAACCTAAAAGGCAATAGGTCCTGCAGGGTTGGAGTTCGTTTGATAACGGTTCGATACCCGCAGAGGTAACATTGCTCACAAGCAGATATCGGGAACCCAGTCTGATCAGCAGTTTTTGTATTTCAACCAGTTCTGATGGTGAGAGCAGGTCAATTTTACTTATCACAATAATCGGCTCGATCCTGCTTTCATTAAGCATGACCAGGTACCGTTCCAGGCTGTTCAGGTTGAGAGCATCTGCGGATTGAACAACCAATCCGAAGTCGATATTGGATGCAATTAACTGAAAATCCACCTTTTTTCCAGGGGCCTTGCGTTTGAGAAGCGTTTTGCGGGGAAAAACATCATGGATTACAGCCATGGAAGAATTATCAAGCAGTTGAATTAACACCCAGTCGCCTGTTGTCGGGTAATCAGATATTTCATCAGCTGTAAACATGAATCTGCCGGAAAGTTCAGCCGGCATCTCATGTGTGCCATCACTTACTCTAAAGCTGCCCTTATTGACCTCTGTTATTCTGGCTGGAGAGAATTCGCCGTTATTGAGGTTGGAGAATGAATTATGGAAAAAACTATCGAAGCCTAATGATTCAAGAGATTTATTCTGTTCTGTATTCATCTGTTTTCCTTGTGTGTACCTGGAAATATAATATCAAGGAATTATAGGGACAGTGGGGAAAACCAGTTAAAGTGTTGAAACCCCTTTTGGGTTATAGTCGCCGTTTGTGTATGCGATATAATACCTAACTTATGCACCCGGATCAGGGCGAATTCACTTATCCCTTGTGCATAATCTGGCTGGGGAGTTTTAATGAGAAGGGAGAGAGATAAGACACGGTCGGGGGCGACCGTGGCACACAGATTGTGCTAAGTATCATCTGCTTATGGTACTCAGATTGTTTTATGTAGCATTCACTTGTTGTGTGGAATTCTTTCTGAAGCGGTTTTTATCTGACTTTCGGGAATCCACTTTCCCAAAACAGCCGACAATTGCGAAATGGTGAAAGGTTTGGCAATAGCGTCTGTAAAACCGTGTTTGGGGGGATTGGCAATAACTGGATCATCGCTATACCCGCTCATCGCAATGACAGGGATATCGGCTCTTATCTCCTGAATACGGGGAAGAGCCTCTTTACCACCCTTTCCACCCGGAACCGTGAGGTCAAGAATGAGTGCGGCGATCTTTTTGCCTTTTTTTTCCGCTTCAGAAAATGATTCTGTTGCTTCAAGACTGCTTTTTGTCAAAATAGATTCGTAACCCAGTGAAGAGAGCATGTGGCTGGTCACTTTCAGAATGAAATCCTCATCATCCATAATAATAATGGTGCCGCTGCCCTCAGTTTTAGCTGTAAGTGGTTCATCATCGGTTATTACGGGTTTTTCCGATGCTGGAATGAGAACATGAAATATAGAGCCTTTACCAGGTTCTGATTGGACATCTATAGATCCGTTATGCCGCTTGACTATTGAATATACGGTAGCCAGTCCCAGGCCGTGTCCTTTTTCTCTGGAGGAAAAAAAAGGATCAAAAATCTTCTGCAGATGATCTCTTGGTATGCCGATTCCAGTATCTTTGATTGAGATCTTGATAAATTTGTTTTCTTTGTTGTTGGAATTCCCATGATTCTCAATTGTGGCCACATTGCAGGCGGATACAGTTATTGTCCCACCGTCAGCCATTGATTGCTTGGCATTGATCACCAGGTTGTCGATTACCTGTCCAATAAGGTTTTCATCACAGTCACAGGGCCAGAGATTGTCGTCAATTTTAAAGTGACAGGCAATATTGGATCCGCTGAGTGCAAATTGCGTAAACTTCTTTAAGATCGGTGCCAGTTGAACAGTTTTCAAGGATGGC
>CAYLVN010000314.1:0-4476 GCA_964387115.1 uncultured Fibrobacter sp. | reverse complement strand
ATACAGGGGCACCGGGTTACCCCGGGGCCCTGTTTCGAGAAATTATGCTGCTTTTCTGCGCCGTTCCTCTTCATCTCTGTCGATCTTTATCTCTTCTTTACGGACTTCTCCTTTCACCTTTTCCTCTTCTATTCTTGCCTCTTTCCTGATGTTGACCTCTTCTTTGGTGACCGGCCGTTTTGTTACCTCTACGTGTTCTTCAGAAATAGGAATTGTAACCTCTTTTTCTCCTATAGGTTCTGCTTTTCCTGTTGCCTCAGAAACCGGTCTGCGTTCGATGATTACTTCCTCTTTGGTGACAGGAACAGAAAACTGCTTCATTTCCGTATGAACAACTTTTCTTACATGGATTTCACCTTTGGGACGTACCACTTTCTTTGCTTCCAGCTCTTCCTCCCGAACAGGAATTGTGGCCTCTTCTCCCATAGTTACACGATCATATTCGTTCCATCCTTTGTACTTCTCATCTTTCCAGCCCTCCAGATCTTCCCGGTGCTGCTTGACAGTGATGCCGTCGGGTCTGGTTTCAAGAATATCATCATACCGGATTGTGAAGTCTTTAGGAAAAAAGAACCCTTTTTCTATTGTGAGATAGTCATCTGCCATATCTACAACTTTTCCCAGTTTATCGCCTTCGATATCGTAGGCTGTTGTGCCCTCGTGAAGGTTTGGGTATTTATTGAAGAATTCATTCTTTTTTAACATAGAGCACTCCTTTGCCGACTATTACTATGTGGCCGCATAAAAATTACGAACTAGCAGGAGGTTGTAGTCAAGTCACAAGTCACAAGTTGCATGTTACAGGTTACAGAAATCGGAGAAAAAAACTGGGCTTTTGACAGGGGGGAGGAGTAACCCCTTGTCAGAGGTGTCTCTAACAAGGGGCTAAATCAAAAAATAGGTTCCTGAAGTAGTGAACTCTGGCAACTGTTAAAGGACAATTTCTGTCCTGGCTCTTTTAACGTGTTTCTTTTTCAGATCTTTATCTTTTCCTGCTGCGAAAATCACTTTCACCTTACTCTCTTTTTTCAGCACCGTATCCCTTCTGTCACCGCTATCAAGAGGGATAGTGAAAGAAAGAGTGGTTACACCATCTTTTTCGGTACAGCTTCCAGAGATGATGTTATCTTTGCCGCCTATAAGAGTGTCTGCCTGGTGCTTATATGTTCCGCTTCCGAAGTGGTCGCTGATAAGCGGATTTTCCGGATGAGCATACCCTATGATAATATTGGCATCTTTCATCGCCTTTGATGGGTTAAACCCCACAGATACCCATCCACTGGTTTTGAAAGAAAGAGACGCTTTGAGATTCTCTCCATCGATTCCGTAAACAAATGTAAATCCGTTTGCGGTGACGGTCTTTACTTCTGTTTGGGTACTTTCGGGTATTTCCTCCTGGGTAGATATATTTGTGAACAAGAACATTAGACCTATGATAAACAATTTTTTCATGTTACCGCCTGTCAGGCTTTTTTTGTTTAGGGAAAAAGTTGGCTTTAATCCAGTTGAAGTTAAGGTAAACATGCACAAGGACCGCTGATAAAAAGCCCAGACCCGACCATTTGTGTATCAAATTTAAAAGCTCGTAATCACCCAGGCTAAACCACATGAACAGGCCACTGAGGGCCTGTATGAGAAACGTCAGCGCTGTTATAGGATTTACAATCTTGAGCAGAGAGTTTTTTTTCATTTACTATGCAGCCCCTCAGGCTCCCTTAAGAGCAGCTTCAACACCTTTTGAAAACTCAGTGGGAATGGTGGTCATGCGGGCTGCAAGTTCTTTATCAAGCATAAGCATGGCACTTGTGTCTTTTCCGATATACTTCAGCTGGTTAATCAGGTCAGTATCGTTTTCTTCTTCCTCAATCTGCTCTGTAACGTACCAGTGGAGGAAAATTTCGGTGGCATTATCTTTTTCCTGTCTGGCGGTCTCAACCAGATCATTGATGCACTTAGTGATGAATTGCTCATGTTCATAGGTCTGCTCAAACATGCTCAGAGGTGTACCAAACTCAACCGGAGGCTGTTTTATAGTCTGAAGGCTGACTTTCCCGCCTTTACGCAGTATGTATTCGTAAAATTTCATCGCATGGAACATCTCTTCATGAAACTGGACCATGAACCAGTTTGCAAAGCCTTTAAGGCCCATCGACTGGCAATGAGCTGACATTGACATGTAAAGATATGCTGAGTAGAACTCGTTATTTACCTGCGTGTTCAGTGCCTTTTCCATTTTTTCTGAAAGCATGACAATCGCTCCTTTTATGGTTTGTCTAATAACATTGATGTTTTACGGGACGCTTTTTCAGACATCCAAATATTTTTTTGCCAACCTTTCGTAATATAATATGCTCATTTTAAAAGGTGTGTGGAAAGTCGCAAGTTACAAGTCACTTTTGGGGATACCATAAAAGTCCGCGGAACTGAGCTCTGCTTCATCTGGTTTGATATTTGTAATGATATCTGTTGGTAGTGTGATTCATGAAAGGAGATATCATGCAGAAAATCACCCCTAATCTTTGGTTCGATAATAAGGCAGAAGAAGCAGTGAATTTTTATGTGTCTGTATTTAAGAATTCGAAAATCCTGAATATTTCTCACTATACCAAAGCCAGCGCTGAGGTATCCGGTATGCCTGTGGGATCGGTGTTAACCATAGAATTTGTTATCGAAGGGCAAAAATTCTTAGCTCTGAACGGCGGACCGCAGTTCAAATTCAGCGAGGCAGTCTCATTTATCATCAATTGCGATACTCAGGATGAGATTGATTATTACTGGAACAGGCTGACTGAAGGCGGGGATGAAAGTGCGCAGGTTTGCGGTTGGCTTAAAGATAAATATGGCCTCTCCTGGCAGGTGGTACCCACAATTCTCGATGAGATGTTCAGCGATAAATCGGAAAAAGGGGAGAGGGCGATGGAAGCATTTCTGAAGATGAAAAAAATCGAAATCGAAACAGGCATATATGAGTTGATTGCGTTCAGGGTTCAGGGTTCAGGGTTCAACGTTTGCCCTGAGTTCCTTGTCGAAGGGTTAACCTCTTAACTCTGAACTTCTGAACTTGCAACTTGCAACTTGTGACTTGTGACTTGTGACTTACCTGCTGCTCACACCTCGCCTCTCAAGCAGCGTCCCGCCTTTAAGGTACAAATCGGTTATGGCGTTGGCGTACACAACCTCTGAGCGCGCCTCGTCAAGCTGTGCCTCAATCTGATCTCTCTGCGCCTGAAGGACCATATACTCGGTTGATTTGCCTACAGCCAGTTTCTCCTGCTCTGCACTTACCCTCTGGTCCTGAAGCTCCCTGGCTACTTTCGCGGCTTCAATCTGCTGAAGCGCCCGTCTGGATTCCTCCCAGGCAGACCTGATATCAAGCTCAATCAGCCTGTTCAGGTTAGCTATCGACATATCAATTTTTTGCCTTGAAAGAGTCGCTCTGCGGTACTTCTGGCGTTGGGCACCATTGGTAATGGGGAGGGAGAGATTCAATCCGGCATCAATGCCGTAATCGCTTTCAGAGCCCATTGCCTCTACAAAGGAGCCGGCATAAGCGGTTCCGGAAAGAGAGATGAAGAAGTCGAGCTTTGGAAGCAGTCCGTTGCGGGTTTGAGCTATTTCTAACTCTCCCTTACGGGCCAGCAAATTTGCCTGGCGGAGGTCCGGACGGAATTCGCGGGCAGCTTTTAAAATCTCCTCTATATTGCCGGTTGAATCTGGAGGCGGGGGAGTGTCTGATAATGTCACTTGATCATCCCAACCCACTGAACTGTCTGAAATTAGATAAGACAGCTGAAGCTTTTTCTTAATATATGCAGTTCTGGTGTCGATAAGGTATTTCTTCCTTGATGCAGCCTCAGCTTTAACGATTGCGAGATCAAGCTGAGCCACTTTTCCAGCTTTGAGCTTTTCCTCTGTTTCATAGAGCAGGCGTTCAACAAGTTCGAGCGACCGCTGATGAATCCGGACCTCTTTTTCCGAGAGGTACAGATCCCAGTAGGCTTTTTCCACATTGGCCATGAGCTGCTGAGCGTATCCTGCGAGTTCTTCCTGTGAGATCTCCAGATCCACTGCAGCCTTGCGTACAGGGGCCATGTTGGCCTTCAAACCTCCATTTTGAAGCAGGGCCTGAGTGAAGGAGAGCTGAACTGTGCGCTGGTAATCATCTATCAGCCTTGATGGTCCGGTTTCGGTGCTTGCAGAAAGGGTCGTGCCTGTGGGAAAGTATTCAGAAACCCCCAGGGTTCCCTTGAAAGATGCATCTGAAGAATCAAAGTGCCTGCCTAGGGAGGCGTTTAAAACCGGTTCGAACCTGTATGCATTCTCCTTTACATAGGTTTTGGCTATATCGACGTCGATTCTATCTATCTGCACCAGGGGATTGCTTTTCATGGCAAGGCTCAACGCCTGTTGCAGGGAGAGTGAGCCGGCGTTGGAATTTTCAGTGCCGGATCCGGAGAAGACAGAAAAAAATATGAG
>CAYLVN010000313.1:0-4478 GCA_964387115.1 uncultured Fibrobacter sp. | reverse complement strand
TCTTAGAGGCTATAATAAATTTTAATCTACCACCAGTTCGCCAGTGCGGCCGCAAAGGCGTTTGCAAATGTGATAAACATACCTGCCTTCACAAATGGTGGACAACAAGGGGTGATAGCGGAAGACCGGCGTCTTCGACGGGCTGGAGCGAAAGAGGGAACGCCCTCTTCCAAAAAAATCTTATTTCTTATTTATTCCTTGTATCGGGAACACCCTCTTCCCAAAAATCTTAAATCTTAACTATTAAACTTTTTATTAACGAATATTACAAATGTAACCTCAAAACAACGACAACTGCTCTCCTTCATTCTTTATCTCTTTTTTTTCTTTTATGGCACCTTTTATTGTCATACCCCCGTACTTTGCAGACTGTTTCCATTCATGCCTGATCACCTTGTTTACATCAGCAAACGGCTCATGACGTTTTTCTATGGCCTGAGTCAATTTTCCAAGAGCCTGTATGGCCCTCAATTTATCGCTGTTTCCCAGTCTGGCCCTGTTCACCGCATTGCGGAGTACAGAAATACTTTCATCATAGATTTTCAGTGGAACAGGAAACGGAGCTCCATCTTTTCCCCCGTGGGCAAAAGCAAACCTTGCCGGATCATCAAAACGCCCCGGGGCACCGTGAATCACCTCACTTACAAGAGAAAGCGACTGAATTGTACGGGGACCCACTCCCGGAAGCAGCAATACATCGGTAAATTCCCGGTACTGTTTCTCATAAGCAAGTGTGAGCACTGCGCCCAGACGCTTTGAATTAACATGTTCCGGCCTGACCTGGTGGGGCGAGGGCATTGTAAGGTGACGAAGTTCCCGAAGCTGTTTGTCGGGATGCTGAAGCAGAAATTCGGTAATTCCTTTCCTGTTACCGGATGCTCTGCTGTCACTGAGGTTGATAATCACTCCCTGATTGGCACCTATTACCGCAGTATGGGGATCATCTACAAATGACCTTACATTCTGTGAATGCCAGTGATACCGGCGGGCCATGCGGGTCTCCTGATTCATTCCCTGCTGCACTACCGCCCAGTTTCCATCACGGGACACTACGAAAGTATGAAGATAAAGGCTGAAGCCATCCAGGATACAGGTGTTATCTACTTTTGCGCTCAGTTTTGAGGCTTTCACCAGCGACTCACCATCCAGACCAGTTTTTCCCGAATGATCCATCAGTTCCTGTGGAGTGCGCAGAGAATGTTTCCCCCTTCCACCACAAACATAAAGCCCTAACTCACTGGAAAGGGGGTTGATGGCTCTTTTGAGCGCGCCGGTAACAGAAGTTGTGATCCCGGAGGAGTGCCAGTCCATGCCCAATACACACCCCAGTGCCTGAAACCAGAACGGATCAGAAAGCCTTCTTAATACCTCATCGGGCCCGTAGTCTTCAACTATGGCACAAACGATCTCTCTTCCAAGGGCAGTCATGCGGTCTGAGAGCCACTTAGGTACAGTGCCGTAATGAAGAGGCAGATCTGCTGTTCCGGAACGGTTCATAGTCACAAGTCACAGGTCACAGTTACAAGTTGAAAGTTACAAGTTGCAGGGCACAAGTTGCAAGCCGTCGCTCGCCATAATTCGTAATTCCTATTTCATATATTCATAATTAACTGACTTCTGGTTTGGAATTTTCCTGAAAATCACTTATTTTCATTAGATTTATCTCTTTTCAGGAGAATTCTTTAGCGAGGGTGGCGGAACTGGCAGACGCGCCAGACTTAGGATCTGGTAGGGCAACCTGTGGGGGTTCGATTCCCCCTTCTCGCAAATCTCATAACTCTGGCAAATTAACAATCACTCAGGAGGCTATTACACTTGAAAGCAACTGTTTCAGAACCGGAAAGCTGGAAGAGGATACTCGAAATTGAGATCCCGGAGCAGGAAGTACAGAGTGCGTTTGACCAGAAATTAAGTAAAGTTAAAAAGGACATCAAGCTTCCCGGATTCAGGCCTGGAAAGATTCCACTGACTATAATAAAGCAGCGCTTTGGCGGAGCTATAAGAGCGGAAGTGGTAGACGAGCTTATACAGAAGTCTTACAAGGATGCCTGTGATGAAAACAAAATCACCCCCGTCTCTCCTGCAAATGTAACTGATATGAAGGCGCCTGAGGGGGAGGCAATTCATATTACAGTAGAAACACAGGTTGACCCTGAGATAGAGATCAAAGGGTACGACAAACTCAAAATCAAATCATCACCAAAGAAGATCAAGGACAGTGATGTAGATGATGCTGTCAATCAGCTCCGGGAACGCTTCGCCGAGTTTAAAAACGTGGAGCGTGAGGCAAAGAAAGGTGATTTCCTCAGCTATGAGTACCTGAAAGTATCTATTGATGGGCAGGAGCGCCCGGATATTAAAAACCCCAATTATCCTGTTGAGCTTGGTGGAGAAAACCGGATAAAGGATTTTGACAAGGGCCTTATCGGGCACTCCGCAAATGATATTGTCGATCTTGACATAAATTTTCCCGATGACTATCCCGATGCCGGTGTAGCGGGTAAAGGCGGGCAGTTTCAGATAAAGATCATTGCGGTTCAGGAAAAGGTTCTTCCTGAGCTTAACGAGGAATTTTTCAAGAAACTCGGTGGAGAAATAAAAGATGAGGCGGGGCTGAGAGAACAGCTTAAAAAGAACATTGAGGAAGAAGAGAAAAACAAGGCTAAAAACGAGGCTTACAACAAAGCAATCGAAAAATTGATAGAAGCTAATCCTTTCGATGTGCCGCCTGCCCGGGTAGAGCAGTTTATAGATTACATGCAGCAGGAAGCCACCCGGTATCAGCGCCCCGGAACCCAAGCGCCCAGCCGTGAAGAACTGGAATCCAAATATAACGATACGGCAGTGCGTTCCATCAAGCGTCAGCGGATTATCGAATTTATTGCAAATAAAGAGAATATCAAAGCGACCCAGGAAGAGGTTGATAAGGAAATCCAGCGTCTGGCGGATATTTACAATCAGCCCTTTGAGGATCTCAAGCAGAATTTCCGCAAAAACGGAACGACTCTTAGAATCCGGGATGATCTCAAAGAGCAGAAAACTCTCGACTATCTTATCGGGGAAGGCAGTTCTGAAGTCAGTGAGTAAGGCCCGGGGATAAGAGTTTCTAATTGATCGGTGGCCGGTTTTGTGAAAATTTAACTTCTGGCCGCTGCGCAGAGATATTTTTGATAATATCCTGTTTTTTTTGATAACCGGGGTCTCTTTTTTCCTCATCCAGAGCCGGAAAAAGTGTATGCCGGGTCAACAAAAAAACAGCTTTTCTGTGCAATAATTTTTCCTCCGGCTGGTAATAATAGAACAGGATTTTGTATTAAGAAAGGATAACTTATGCCACTGGTTCCAATGGTAATTGAGCAGACCGGAAGAGGCGAGCGTTCTTACGACATTTATTCGCGTTTGTTAAAAGAGCGGATCATCTTCCTGGGGTCCGACATTGACGATACGACTGCAGACCTGGTTATGGCTCAGCTCATATTCCTGGAATATGAGGATCCTGAAAAAGATATAACCATCTACATAAACTCCCCCGGAGGCGTTGTGTCATCCGGGCTGGCTATCTACGACACGATGCAGTATATAAAACCCGATGTATCCACTATATGTATCGGGCAGGCCGCCAGCATGGGAGCAGTGCTTCTTGCGGCCGGCACAAAAGGAAAACGGTTTGCACTCCCCCACGCCAGGGTGATGCTTCATCAGCCAATTGGCGGAGCAGGCGGGCAGGCTGCCGACATTGCGATTCACGCGAAGGAAATTGTACGCGTAAAGAACAATCTGAATGAGATCATCCAGAAGCATTCAGGCCAGGATATAGAAGTTATCTCCCGGGATACCGACCGTAACTTCTACATGTCGGCCGAGGAAGCGAAGGCTTACGGACTGATCGATGAAATTCTGACAGCAAGGGAATAATCACGTATGTCAAACAGACCCCGGTATCCGGGAATCAAATGTTCATTCTGCGGTAAAGGACCGGATGAGGTCGGGAAACTGATCACCGGTCCATCGGTGCATATCTGCAACGAATGTGTTGAGATGTGCAATGAGATACTGCGGGAGGAACGCTCAACTGTTCCAGGCGACCTCAGCATCGACAATCTCCCCTCTCCAAGAGAGATGAAGGAATTTATCGACCAGTATGTAATCGGTCAGGATGAAGTAAAGACAGGGGTTTGTGTCGCCGCTTACAATCATTTTAAAAGAATAATGTCTCGTTCACAGAATGATAACGATGGAATAGAGATTGATAAATCAAACATTCTGATGATCGGACCGACTGGTACCGGAAAAACTCTTATTGCTCAAACTCTCGCTCGTCTGCTCAAGGTGCCATTTACAATTGTAGATGCCACGATTTTCACCGAGGCAGGCTATGTAGGTGAAGATGTAGAGAACATGCTTGTAAGGCTGCTTCAGGCAGCAAACTACGATGTTCCCAAGGCAGAAAGAGGGATTATATACGTCGATGAGTTTGA
>CAYLVN010000312.1:1039-4481 GCA_964387115.1 uncultured Fibrobacter sp. | reverse complement strand
ACCGCTATTTCAAATATTTTTAAAATTGGAGCGCTTTATTATTCAAAGCAGACTCTATCGGGAGTGCAATAGCTTGTTTGATGAAAAAATTGGTCTGTCCCCTGGTCAAATGAAAAAGATAGTCCGTCCCTTGCAATTTTTCCTTAACATCACTATAATTATTATTATGACCACCTCCTTTAATGCACCATTATCCGGACTCGCAGCTGCTGCCTTATCACAGGATATCACCGCAAACAACATCGCCAACATCTCAACTCCCGGCTATAAAGAAAAAAGAGCAGTCCAAAGTGAATCCGCCATTTCAGGAACCCTCATTTCTTCTGTTCAAACCACAGACAAAGAACCGGACCTCGCCGGAAGCATGGTTGATCTTTCAATCAACAAAAACACCTACACAGCAAACCTGAAAGTGCTCAAGGCACAGGATGGAATGCTGGGGACCCTTCTGGACATAATCAGATAAGCATTGCCTTCTCGATCATGCGCCGATACTAATTTAGTTGTACAGATTAATATTCACATTCAGGGAGAATACATGATAAAGAAGCCTGCAATCGATAAAACATTCGAGATGGATCTCAACCACACCTACCTTCAATACCGGCGCATGAAAATTGTCGCCACTATCGGCCCTGCAACACGCAGCCCCCGGATGCTTAAAAAGCTGATATCCGCCGGACTTAACGTGGCGAGAATAAATTTCTCCCACGGTGAAGCTTCCGAACATGTAAAGGTGATGGCTGACATACGAAAAGTTGCAAAGCAACTCGATAAATCGGTGGCGATTCTTGCTGATCTGTGCGGCCCGAAAATCAGAGTCGGAAAATTCAAAAATGATTTTATCTCTCTGAAAGAAAACTCTGTCATAACCATAACTACTGATTCTGTTACCGGTGATGACGGTCTGATACCTTCTCAATACAAAAGGCTTGCTAAAGAGGTAAAAACCGGAGAAACGATTCTTCTTGACGACGGGAATCTTGAACTGAAAGTTGAGAAAGTTGTTGATGATCGTAACGTAAAGGCCCGGGTGATTCGGGGAGGGGTCCTGAAAAACAACAAAGGCATGAACCTTCCTTTTACCAATATGAAAATCTCAGCATTGACCAATAAGGACAAGCGGGATGTACGGTTTGCTATCGAAGGAGGGGCAGACTATATAGGCTTATCTTTTGTAAGGAGCCCCGAAGACATCCGGGATTTGAGAAAACTGCTCAGGAAACTGGGTGCTGAGAATATACACATTATCGCCAAAATTGAAAAACCGGAAGCACTTGAAAGCATCGGAGAGATCATAAAACTCTCCGATGGAATAATGGTAGCCAGAGGAGATCTGGGGGTAGAACTGCCTGCAAAAAAAGTTCCCCTCATTCAGAACAAGCTGATCCAGTTATCCAATCATGACAATAAGCCGGTTATTGTTGCCACACAGATGCTTGAATCGATGATTTCAAATTCCCGCCCGACAAGGGCAGAGGTCACAGATGTGGCAGGTGCATGCCAGGCAGGGGCTGATGCTGTGATGCTGTCGGGAGAAACCGCTGTTGGAAAATACCCCATTGAGGCTGTTGAGATGATGGATTCCATCTTGCGTGAAACTGAAGCATATCAGTTCTATTCTCAAAAGGGTAAATTTACTAAAGCAGCACCCGACCTGAATGGTGAACTGCACGAGGCAATAGGGACCTCAATTGCTCAACTCTCACGGGACCTGATGGTGCGTTCTGTGCTGGTGATGAGCAGAAGCGGCTACTCGGCCAGGCTGATCTCAGCAGACCGCCCCGCTGCACCGATTCTGGCTCTGGTCCAGGATGAACAGGTGAGACGCAGACTGAACCTGCTCTGGGGAGTCTATCCCTTCCCCATCAAGAAGGGTTACGATATCAAGGATGTCCCCGCATACGGTGAAAATTTGATCAAAAAGCTGGAACTGGGACAAAAAGACGACTTTCTGCTTCTTCTGGCCGGCTTGACAGAACACATTACACCTACAAATTCAATTCTGATCCACAGAATAAGCTGATTTAAGCCGGTCAGGTTCTTCTGAGGCACAAGTCATTCAGCTTTACGTTAGTGTACTGTAATCAATACCAGAGATCTGTAAAAGGATGTTACCTCAATAAAAAAGGGGCCGCCAAGGCGGTCCCATAAAAAACCGGTGGGCAATACTTTTCAGGCACTAATCTGAATTTTGCGTGGCTTTTCTTCTTCCCTGCGGGGAAGCACAATTTCCAGGACTCCGTTTTCCAGCTTCCCTGATATCTTGTCTTTGTCAAATTCCGCACTTATCGAAAAAGCACGGTAATAGTCACCGATATCAAATTCCTTAAGCAGTGAGCTGCCCTCCGGTTCCTTAAAGGAATCTTTCGCTTTCACAGACATCACATTGTTCTGATCAACCTCAACACTCACATCCCCCTTGTGTACTCCAGGGATATCTATTGTAAATATCAGGGCTTCCCTGTTATCGTAAATGTTTACATCCGGTGAGTATGAGTTGCCCGGAGAAAGGAGCTGCTCAGCGGAGCTTCTTTCCACCGGAACCTGTCCTCTTTTTGAGAGCTCAGCCATTTTTTCCTCCTGAGTCAAGATTCGATGTTTATCTGTTTAGGTTTGGCCTCCTGGGATTTTGGAAGCGTTACTGTGAGAATACCGTCTTCAAAGCGGGCCTTTATTTCGGCACTGTTTATCCGTACCGGAATTCTGATTGTTTTTTCAAATTCTCCCTCAGGCTGTTCTCTTCTTAGAAGTTCCGATTTGCCATATTTAGAAGGCTCCCTTTTTCCTGCAATTGTCAGGTTTCCATCGCTGAAATTTATACTGATATTCTCTTTTGGGACACCGGGAACTTCGGCTGCCAGAATCAGATCATTTTTATTGTCGTAGAGATTCACCAGCGGAAACTCATATTCACTCGTGCCGAAAAAAGGAATTCTTGAGAACACCCGGTCCATCTCCCGGCGCATCCTCTCTACTTCTTTGAATGGATCCGTTGCCCAGAGCATAGTTAATCCTTTCTGAAAAGTTTATTCTATGTTAATTTTCACACTTTTTGAGATCTCTACCTCTTTTTTAGGTATCTGGATTTTCAATACCCCGTTGGAATATGATGCTTTGGAGTTTTCCCAGTTAAGATTCTCTCCAAGAGAAATCTCCTTTTTAAAAGAGCTGAATCTGCTCTCCAGAAATGCCTCTTCTTCTGTTTTTCTCTCTTTTTGTTCTTTTTTCTCACCACTTACCGTAAGAATACCTTCTGAATAGCTTACCGAGAGCTCATCCTGAGAGAGCCCCGGCACCTCTACCCGCACATTAACCTCTTTTTCTGTTTCTGCGATATCAAACACAGGTGACTCTTTGAGAAAATCCCTGAAAGTACCAATCGGACGCTCCAGAATATTCATCACTGAATCCAACGGACGCTCCAGAAAGTCCGAAATCA
>CAYLVN010000312.1:0-1029 GCA_964387115.1 uncultured Fibrobacter sp. | reverse complement strand
TTTTGTTTTCTGCTGGAATTCATTTCTGTTTACTCCTTAACAAACAGTAGACCGGCGTCAACTTTTTAAAAAGCCGCAATGGATACCTTAATGGATATCAAATGCCGTACCATCAGAGCAGGGCCCCTACAATTTATCTCTGTTTCCTTTACGCCAGGGCCAGTTCCCGGTCATCTCTACTTCGAGGGTAATACTGAGAAATGTACGGATCAGGACTATTGCACCCAGAACCGCAACATTTTCCAGAGTTGGGACGGTGGCTACGGTGTTGATGATATCTCCGCCGACCATAAACTCCAGGCCCAGAAGAATCGATTTTCCAAACTGCTCCCTGTAATTGTTATAGACTACTGAGCTGTTTTCCTGTTTTTTCCAGTTCCGAATGGCTGTAAAAGTTGAATAGAGTGCCCCCAACAACACTATCCCTATACCCAATACCTCCAAAAACCGTCCGACCAGAGCAATATGCTGCATATCTTTATTGCATCAAGCAAATTGCGTACTGCAATGTTTAAGGATTAAACAGAAGACAGGGGCTCTTAGCTCTTGACTTGCGACTTGTGACTTGTGAACTTGTGACTTGTGAACTTGTGACTTGTGAACTTGTGACTTGTGACTTGTGACTTAACACGCACTTTAATCGTAATCTCTACAGAAACTCTTCAGAGGAGTGAAAAAATGAAAAAATTTCAGATTTCAGACAAAGAAGACCTGGTGCTCAAAGATGTCCTTAAAGATGCGGTTTCTGATCTGAGGGCAGAAATAGCCCAGACCGACAGCTCGTTTTTCAAGGATAAACTGAGAGAGAAAAAAGATGCTTTAAATCATATTCTACAGGAGCTCAAAGAAGGGGAAACAGATAACCACCCTGAACTTTAATTTTCGACATCGACAAGACCGGGCTTTTGCCTGATAAGCGTCCGGAAATACTAATTATTTTTGTCAGGTCATATTGAACTAAAGCCCCCTGCCGCCTCATTCCTTTCCCTGGTCTTCATCCCGGAGATGAAATAGTGACCCTGGGTCCTG
>CAYLVN010000311.1:0-4499 GCA_964387115.1 uncultured Fibrobacter sp. | reverse complement strand
AATACTCCAGGAAGTATCTTTTTTGGCGAGTGTCACTGATACCCCGTCTTTTCTCTTCAGAGAAATTTTTGAAACAGATGCTTTGTCAAATTTGACAATGGCTTTGTCTCTCCATCTCTTCAGGTCGGTAAAGAAGGAGTATTTGATGCTTCCTTTTACCATGTAAACGGAATTTGATCCGATCATCCGGACGTAGTTGCTGCTCCAGTCAGGACCGTTCTTTCCAATACGGAAAGATCCCCTGGGTGTTCCGTTTGCATCCAGAACATCGATGAACACTCCTGAATTACTGTCTACTTCGAAAATGGCCTGCTTTGCAGGATTCTCAGAGATCAGTTCATCTTTTTTCATGCTGGTCAGCTTTTCAAGAACAGCCGCGACAGACGCGCTGTCTGCGGCATATTCCTCAGTCGCTGCAGTGTCTGTGGAAGCCTGGTCCTGAGCGACAGGTGAGTCTGATTTGACATCTGATTCAGGAACACTGGAAACGACCCAGATATCACCTTTGCGGCGAATCTTCACTGAACTGAGATTGTCTTTAATTATCACTGAAGAAATGTCTTTCTCTGTGATTCCGGGAAAGAACATCTGAGATTTACCTGACGGGGAACTGTTTGTCAACTTTTCCCCAAGGATAATTCCCAGAACTGCAACTGCCAGAATGGCTGTGATATAGAAGAGTTTCTTTCCGCTCATTTATTTCTTCTCCTCCGCTTTTTCCTGAGATACTACAACAACAGGTTCTTTCCTTCTAACAAAAATGACAAGTCCGACAATTATCACCAGAAGTGGCATTACGAGAATGTTGGCAATCCGGATCATATTGGGCTTTGATGAGTTCTCTTTGAGCAGATCCGCTTCGATAGTGCGGTCCTTGAGAGAACGTGTACGTATTGCAATCAGGTTGTTATCAAGCGACATCCAGTCAACCAGGTTAAGAAGCATCGCCAGATTGCCCTGAATTGCATTCTGACCCGATACAAAATCTCCATCACCGATTACAACCAGATTGCCGCCTTTATTTCCGGGAACAATTTGCCTGTTGGCGTCCTGGGGATCGGGTTGAAGCTTTATCTGGCTCAGAGTGTCATCTGCATCGTTTACCGGTGGAACAGTTTTCCCTGCAAAATAGCTTGAGAAATCACCTTTGAGGTGAGCTGCTATGTTATGCTGGTTCAAGGCTGCATCGGAAGCAGGTGCCCACTTCTGCTGAGGATTGAGGTCATAATACCCGCTTACCGTCCAGCTCTTTTCGCTTGAACGGGCAAGAACAGTTGCTTTTACAGCAGAAGATTTCTTTGTCGAGTCCTGATCGACTAACATGGTAAGAGAGCTTGCCCATGGGAAAATGACTTCTGTAAGAGGTGCCACAGCCGGGTTGGCCTTCTCAAAGCCATCCTGCCCCAGTCTTATAAAATAAGGGTAGGGGACTGCCACATTCATCTGGAATGGTCCGTATTTCTGGGGAACAGTTACCTGTCCGCACTGACCATCCAGAACCATGTTTTTCTCTACGCGCACCCCGTAGTGCTCTAAAAGATCAAAGAGCTTTGATTCCTGAGGAATTGCCCTTACACCCATCTGCATACTTACCTCAACTGCATCAGCCAGCACGATAAGGTTACCGCCTTTCATGAAGAACTGATCGATTTCAAACAGTTTACGGTTTGTCATGTTCCCGACACCGGGAATGATAAGTGTCTTCATTGAACTGTCGATCGGGGCACCGCTTGAGATGTCAATGGTGCTGACTTCGTAATTGGCGCGCAATGCTTCGTATGCCTGAGCGAGCTTCTGCTCGGTTGTCTCCGGCATGCCCTGGTTTTGCATCTGCATCTGCATCTGAGGAGGTATAGGGGGTAGAGTGTCGATTTTCAGGATACCGATTTTAGGTACGGATTTCCTGGAGACCTTCATAACAGCCATTGTCAGGTCATATTCGAGGTTTTGAAGATTCTGTACGACCGGGAGGGCTTCCTTTTTGTCTTCGTAAAGGACTGCGATACCCAGATAACCGGCCATCACCTGAGCCTTGTCCTTCTCAAATGTCTGCATCTGAACTTCCGGAATACCCAGAGACCGGGCCATGGCCTTGGCATCTTCGCTCTCTGCGGGATCTTCCCAGGTGATTCTGAGATTCTTCCCGGCATAGGCCTTGTATTCCGCAAGAATGTCTTTGACATCGGTTGACACCTTTGACAGGTTCGGAGGAAGATTCTTTGAAAAGTAGACCTTGACGTTGACGATGTCGTCGAGGTTTTTCAGTATTTTCTTTGTGGGTTCGGAGATGCTGTATTCTTTACCCTCTGTCATATCTATTCTCTTGAACCACTTTACACCAAGATAATTTACAACTGCAAGCAGCCCCAGAATCACCAGAACGTAAATCAAGAGCTGCGTACGATTCTTTACTTTTTTTGCTTCCATAGTGTTTTCCATTCCCTCAGAGAAGGTTTATTCCCATTTCCTGCTGCCTAAAGACTGTACATTCAAGAACAGGAAAAATCCTGTAATTGAGACATAGTAGATGATGTCACGGCTGTCGATAACGCCTCTTTCGATACTCTCGAAATGATTCCCCAGGCCCAGATAGTTCATTACCGGAACCAGCCAGGAGGGCGCAACCATGGTTACAAACGGGCTGCCGATGAAAAAGAAAATGAAAGTGACCACGACTCCCAGAATAAAAGCCACAATCTGATTCTCGGTAAATGAGGAAACCCACAAACCTATTGCCAGATATGCAGCACCCATCAGAAGTGCTCCCAGATAGCCGCCGAATATCGGACCCGGGTCAGGAGAACCAAGAATTGCGATTGTGATGGGAATTGTTATTGAGAGAAGAATCGTGATTGAGAGAAATCCGAAGGCGGCGAGGAATTTTCCGAATACTACCTGAAAATCACTTACCGGCCAGGAAAGAAGAAGCTCGAGGGTCTTTACTTTTTTCTCCTCCGCCCAGCTGCGCATGGTGATTGCCGGAACAAGGAAAAGAAAAACCCAGGGAAGTAAACCGAAGTATCCTCTCATATCGGCCTGATTTATCAGAAAGAACCCCTGGAAAAACAGAAAGCTTGTTACCACCAGGTAAACGGTGATAAAGACATAAGCTATGGGAGATATGAAAAAGGACTTGAATTCCTTTTTGAAGATGGTTAGTATGCTGTTCATGAATTATCCCCTTGTCAATTGTGTGAAAACATCTTCCAGACTTGCCGATTCTCTCTTGAGTTCCGCCAGGCTCAGTCCGTTATCGACTGCACACCTGAAAATTGCCTCACCTATATCTTCCAGTGATGCAATGACTTCTGCAGTAACCCATTCAGATCCGACATTTACAATTTTTACAGCACTGACTCCGGAGATAGTGGACAGCTTACTCTCGATCGCAAAACGGTCTCCTTTTAAGCGGACCAGATAGCTGTTGCCTTTGCTTGATTTTGAAGTCAGCTCATCGGGGGTTCCGCTTGCGACCATCTGCCCGTCATTGATAATGAGAATGCGGTCGCAGGTCGCGCTTACTTCTGAAAGAATATGCGAACAGTAAATAACCGTTTTTTCTTTGCCCAGATTCTTTATTAGATGTCTGATTTCGATAATCTGATTGGGGTCAAGACCAGACATCGGCTCGTCTAATATAAGAAGGTCGGGATTGTGCATCATCGCCTGTGCCAGTCCCACTCTCTGACGGTATCCTTTGGAGAGCTTGCCAATCTGACGGTATGCCATTTTTGTCAAGGCACAGATCGAGAACAGTTCATCAATTCGCTTCTGCAGTGCGCTGTTCTTAATGCCCCTGATTTCACCGACAAACCGCAGGTATTCCATTACAGTCATGTCGTTATACAGAGGGTTGTTTTCAGGCAGATACCCGATTTTCCTCCGGACCGCCAGGCTCTGGTTTGCCGTATCACAGCCATCAACCTGTATAGATCCCGATGTAGGCGGGATATAACAGGTAACCATGCGCATCGTTGTTGACTTGCCTGCGCCGTTTGGACCCAGAAACCCGAATATTTCACCTTTGGGGATTTGAAAATTCAGGTTGCGGACTGCATGTACTTCACCAAACTTCTTGTTGAGGTTTTTAACCTCTAACATGAATGGATTGTTTGTTTGACTCATAGTACACCACCATATTTTGAAACAGATTTTATTAATAATTGTAAACAAGTTTCGCAGGGATTAAAAAATATGTTTTCCGGATAGTTGATTGTCAATCACTCAGCCCTTTTCTGTAAAAAATGTAAGTTATAAAAACAAACAGAAAATCTGCTCTGATCTCTGCGCCTGGTTCATATTTGAACAGAAAGCGAATCAGAGTACGTTTTCAAGTACCTGAATATTGCAGGTGTTCAGCAATAGTAGAATGGAGGAGAATCGAAACTGCCTGTTTTTATCATTAAACCTGAAAAACACAGTTCGATGAGGCAAAAATCGTAACCTGTTGAGCGCTAAGGCTTTCAGGTTTCTTGATCTTATCACCTTGCCGATAAGAC
>CAYLVN010000310.1:0-4506 GCA_964387115.1 uncultured Fibrobacter sp. | reverse complement strand
AGTCATTTCTGGGGTGAAATAGTGACTTAAGTTGTTAAATGTAACCTTGGGGAGTCCCTGAGTCATTTCTGGGGTGAAATAGTGACTTAAGTTGTTAAATGTAACCTTGGGGAGTCCCTGAGTCATTTCTGGGGTGAAATAGTGACTTAAGTTGTTAAATGTAACCTTGGGGAGTCCCTGAGTCATTTCTGGGGTGAAATAGTGACTTAAGTTGTTAAATGTAACCTTGGGGAGTACCAAAGTTACCTCTGGGGTGAAAGAGAAACTCGTTAAATGTACCCGTGGAGAGTCACTATTTCACCTCCGGGGTAAGTTTCCAACTTAAACAATTACGGTTCATCATGCCGATGCACAATGGGTAAGATCAATTCCGGCCTCCTCCAAAAAGACCTATTAAGCAGAGGTGGCTTTCGTCCTTCGCCGGACTGGTGAAGTGTTACATTATATAATGCAACCTGAAAGGGATCGTTTTTATTATTTTTACAATTCTTACGGGAGGTGTTTTGGAAATTAATCAATTGTTTGGAAATTCTATTCTTACTAAAGTTCTGTTCTTTTTGGCGCTGGCTATTGTAGCAGGTGATTTTCTGGCTACTCTTTTCACTATCGTATACCAGAGATATTGGTACAATCGTGTAATGAAGCCCAGATTCGGGGATAACTTCTCGCCGAAATGTTCCATTTTTGTTCCATGCAAAGGAATTCCCAAGGATCTGGGAAACAACCTGAAAGGTTTCCTGCAGCAGGATTACGCTGACTATGAAGTGATCTTTGTTGTTGAGAGCGAGGAAGATCCGGCGGTTCCCACTATCAAATCAATAATGGAAGGGAATGCCAACATAAAACTTGCCATTGCCGGATTATCAACCACCTGTGCTCAGAAAAACTATAATCTTCTTGCCGCACTGCGTTGCGCATCAGATTCTGAGGTTTATGTGTTTGCAGATTCTGATATCTGCCCGGATAGAAAATGGCTTAAGGAAATCATCATGCCACTTGCGGATTCCCGCGTTACTGTTACAAGTGGTTTCCGGTGGCTTAATGCCCCCAAAGGTACAATCGGAGAGCTCACACACTCTTATGTAAACGTGTTCATGTATGTGCTTTTCAGTGTAGCCTGTTTTTTTGGCGGGGTGGGGCTCTGGGGCGGTTCGATGGCAATTCGCAGAAAGGATTTTGATGAGCTGGGGGTTGCTCAGAAGTGGTCCAGAACCGTGGTTGATGATATGAGTCTTTCCCAGATAGTGATGAAGAAATCCAAAAAGGCGGTTTTGATTCCTCCCTGTATCACTCACACCGATGATCTTCTTCAGACTGTCAGGGGAACTGTTACCTGGTTTGAGCGTCAGATAATGTTCCTTAAGGCATATCAGAAACCCCTGTGGTTTTTTCTTGCAATGCCAATCAGTTTTGTTGTTCTGGCCCTTATTCTTCTGCTGCCGGTCTCGATCATCGCTTCTATGAGTACAGGCAGGACATTTCTGGGAATCGGGGGAGGGGCGGCGCTTGTATTTTACATAGGAGAGCTCTTAACAGTTTCGCTTTATCCGCTTCTGGGCTCGATGCGCAAATTTCCAAAGTTTCTGATACTCCAGCCGTATATGAGGTTTGCGCAGTTGTTAAGTTGTTTCAGGACACTCATGACCAATACTATTACCTGGGCTGGAATCAAATATAAACTGGATTTCAGTGGTGATGTTGCCAGCATTGAGCGTCCGGGAACAGACTATTGACCGGGGGAGGTTAGATGTTGCGCTGTGCGGTTTTTGCTTCTGGAGGAGGCAGTAATTTTCAGGCTTTGCTTGACAGAAAACAGTCAGGCGACCTGCATGTCGAGTTTGTGCTGTTTATTGGAAACAACAGTACCGCAGGTGCTTTTGAGCGTGCGCGCAAACACAATATCCCTTCGGTTCATCTTGCCCCTTCTCATTTTCCAACCGAAGAGGCGTATACCGCAAAGCTGCTGAAGCTGCTTCAGGATTACAGTGTCGATCTGATAATTCTTGCCGGTTACATGAAGAAACTTCCCTCAGAGATTGTAGCTCTTTTCCGTAACCGCATCGTAAATATTCATCCGGGGCTTCTTCCCTCATTCTGCGGAAAAAAGATGTACGGGATCAAAGTGCATGAGGCGGTCATAGAGTATGGGGTGAAGATCACGGGAGTGACGGTTCATTTTGTGGATGAGCAATACGACCATGGCCCCATAATACTTCAGGAGCCGGTGAAGGTTCTGGATTCAGACGATGCGCACACTCTTGCCGAGCGCGTTCTTAAGGTTGAGCATGGAAGCTACTGGCGGGCAATAGAGGCGATTGCCTGTGGAAGGCTCAGGGTTGAGGGTCACCGGGTGACTGGAGATGTCTGAGCGGCGGCGGTCAGGAAAATCTGTAAGTGCGCCGCTTTACAAATTCGATCGGGAGATTGAGGCGCAACGGAAATGCCTGTTTATAGGAATTGATGAAGCAGGGAGGGGGCCTCTTGCCGGTCCTGTGGTAGCGGCGGCCGTCTGTCTGGATCTCGATAAACCCATCGAGGGTGTAAATGATTCAAAAAAGCTTCAAGCGAATACCAGAAATGAACTTTACGAAAAGATAACAAGAGAAGCGCGCTGCTGGGGTATGGGGCTTGCCACTCCGGAGGAGATCGACAAAGTAAATATTCTTCAGGCGACCTTTCTTGCGATGACAAGGGCAGTTGAAAAACTTGGTGTTCAATGGGGATTTGCCCTGGTTGACGGTAACCGGCCGATTCCTGGTATAGAAACAGACAGGCAGATGACGGTTGTAAGCGGTGATGCCCGGAGTGCATCGATAGCCGCAGCGTCAATTCTGGCTAAAGTCACAAGAGACAGGATAATGGAAGAGTATCACCGGAAATACCCGGTTTATGATTTTCTAAATAACAAAGGCTATGCAACCGTACACCACAGGAATAGTATAATTGAGCATGGTCTGAGTGAAATTCACCGTCGTTCCTTCTGTGAATTTATTCTTCAAACGAGTTTGCCACTGTGAAAGGGGATTAAGAATGGCGCAGATAAAGCCGTTCAAGGGCTACCGCTACAGGTTGACTGAATCAGGGGATCTTGGCAAGTATATCGCTCCTCCTTACGACATGCTTGACCGGTCAATGGTTGATGACCTTTACAACAAAGATCCACATAATACCGTCCGTATCACACAGAACCGTCCGGAGCCATCCGATTCCTGCAACAAGGATCGTCATGTGCGGGCGGCAGCCTTTTTTAATCAATGGGTACAGCAGGGTGTTCTTTGCCGTGATAGTGAACCATCGGTGTATGTATACCAGCAGAGATTTGAAAGCAAGGTGGGAAAAGAAGCCGTTGTGTTTGAGAGGACCGGCGTAGTTGTTCTTGTCAAGCTTGAAGAATTCGAAAAGGGGGTAGTGCTTCCGCATGAGTACACTCTTTCCGGTCCCAAACTCGACAGATATGAGCTTCTTGATGCTACACGGGTCAATACAGGGCAGATTTTCGGATTGCTGTCTGACAAGGGAGATGTTTACAGTATAATAAAGTCCCTTATTTCCGGAGAACCGCAGGGTGTGGCAGTTGACGGTAACGGGGTGCGTCATTCCATTTACAAGTGTTCAGATCCTGAAAAAATCGCGAAACTCCTTGAGGCTTCAAAGGACAGAACAATTCTTATAGCAGACGGTCATCACAGATATGAAACCGCTTTGAATTTCTACAAAGATCAGGGAATGGACCAGCGGTACGGCTATACAATGATGACTCTGGTTTCCATGGCTGACCCGGGGCTTCTTATCAGGCCTTTTCATCGCCTGATCCGTAGAACCGGCAATGTAGAGAGCATGAAAGGCGCGCTTGCAAAATATTTTACTATTACTGAAATGGGCACCATGAATGCAGAAACGGTTTACAATTTCCTTTCAGGGGAAACCGGTCCTGGTATGCTTTATATTGATAGTGAAAGCGGCAGTATCTGCAATCTTACATTGTCGGCGGATGGTGAAAAGTACCTGGAAACGGCAGAGGGCGGAAAGTCATCAGACTGGAAACATCTTGACGTATCAATCGTCAACCTCGTAGCTGTAAAGGGAATTCTGGGTCTGCCGCTTGATGGGAAAGTGCTTCACGATGTAATAGATTATGTGAATGATCCAGCTGAGGGGCTCAGAAGGCTAAATAACGCTCAGGAGTATTACGGGGGCTTTTTTATACGTCCGGTCTCTATCAATACTATCCACAGCATTGTAGCGGGTGGAGAAAGAATGCCGCAGAAATCTACCAATTTCTATCCCAAACTTTTTTCCGGACTGGTTTTTAACGGGTTGGAGGGTAATTGAAGAAGTCAACGGTTTTACAGTTGACAGGTGGTACAATAATAGCAGGAGCCGGTTTATACATATTTTTTCGCGATGTAGATGCCGGCATGCTGCTGAAGGAAATAAGGCACACCAGACTCTGGATCATACTGGCAGTATTTGTCCTGAATCCGGTCTCGCTTTTTTTCCGGTCAC
>CAYLVN010000309.1:0-4541 GCA_964387115.1 uncultured Fibrobacter sp. | reverse complement strand
CTTTAAATCAAATAAGTTTTTCAGACATTGAATTCTAAGCTACTATCAATGGTCAAAGACTATAATTTAAATATTTATTCCCCCCGACCCCTGCACCTTTTCATAATTCTACTTTACAGTTTTTATTTATCAGCGGCAGTTATTTTCCTTCGGATGTAAACCCGAATCCATTTTTGCCGGATGATTTCACTTTATACATGGCTTTGTCAGCCAGTTTAATCAAGCTGTCGGAATCATTTGCATGTTCAGGATAAAGTGCGATTCCAATACTTGCCCCGATTCTGGCAGTAGCCTCTTTTAATTCAACTGGCTTTGAAACTGCTGCAATTAACTTTCTTGCAATATCTTCGACATCTCTGGACGACTGCAAACCCGGTATGATAATCAGAAATTCATCTCCACCTATGCGCGCCACTGTATCAGTTTCCCGAATAGTTGACCGAAGGCGCCAGGCTGTCTCAATCAGAACATCATCACCGGCATCATGCCCCAGGCTGTCATTTACAGATTTAAATCCGTCCAGATCTACAAACATCACAGCAGTCTTGGTTTTTGTCCTTCTCGCAATCCTCATCGCCATATTGAGACGATCCTCTGCAAGCCGCAGGCTGGGAAGGTCAGTCAAACTGTCGTGGGTAGCCATGTGGCGTATCTGCGCTTCAGCCTCATGACGCAGATACGCCTCGCCGATATGCATTGCTATCCCCTCCAGAGCATAAATGATGTCAAGACTGAAAAAATTTTTATTGCGACTGTTAATCTGCAGCAGACCGATAATCCGGTTTTTTGAATGGACAGGTATATAAGCCAGGGATAAATACCCCTCGTACATGCAGCGGTTTCGCGGACGATGCACCAAAGGGTTAGGTGATTCAAGAAGGGAATTACTGTCATTTGTCCAGAAACTGCTATTAGATGTAAACATGGGATTTTCAGGGCCGGCCCTGCCTGAAATCACCATCCCGCAGATGCAGTCAAGATCAGGATGGCCGTTTTCACTCCGGCAGATGTCACTATTGGGACATCCGACACGCAATGAATTTTCCGTTCTTATAAAATCCTCCTCAAAACCATCCTGAAGAAAATAGGGGTAGTCATCACCACTCTGCAGCCGCAACCCTATTGCATCATACTCTATTACATCCTTGATGGAGGCAAAGATCAGTTTCATGGAGCTCTTCAGGTCTTCTGACTCGTTAAGTATCCCGAGCACTTTTACGGAAAGCTCAAGGTATTGCTCCGTTCTTTTACGACGAGTTATGTCACGAGCCGCAGCGAAAACTGTTTTCCCAAATGGTTTCGAACGCCATTCTATCCAGCTATAAGAACCATCCCTTTTGCGGTAACGATTTACAAAATTCAACACTTCTTTTTGAGACTCAAGCTGTGATATTGTTTCAAGTGTACTCTCCAAGTCGTCTGGATGTATAAAATCAATAAATCGCCTGCCATCCAGTTCTCTCTGAGAGTATCCAAGAAGTTTCTGCCATTCAGGATTGGTCTTTATGAACTCGCCATCAGTATTGGCAATACATAGAAGATCAAGGCTCATATTGAAGTATCTCTCCAGCTCCTCGGTTTTCTCTTTCAGTAAAGCTGCGCTGCTCTTTAATTCTTCTTCTCCGAGAATCTGCCTTGTGATATCCATGATCAACCCATCGATACAGACCCTGCCCTTCTCATCAACATATCCTTTACCGTATTCATTAACCCAGCGGATGTTTCCATTTTTATCAAGTATTCTGTATGCAATATTATAAGGCTTACAAATATCTGTTGCCTGACTAATCAAGGATTTGACCATATCCCGGTCATCAGGGTGAATTATTTCGGCGTAAGACTTTTTGAGGTCGGCTATAAATTCAACCGGAGAGTAACCGGTAATTTCCTGAATCGGATCTGTGATGTATTCCATTGTCCAGGCTTCATCAAAGACACAACGGAACATTGCACCTGAAACATATTGCAGGCTATCCTGATTTTCATTAATCGAGCTGTCGACTTTATCAGTTTTCAATTATTTGCTCCTTTAGTAATCCCTGCGGGCGGTTTATTTCAACCGTTTTCAATACAGATGATAATCCGTTACGGTAAGTCCGGCAATCTGCAGGAGAAAACCTGGTGATAACCTCCACGGCTCGCCCAAAGAAGTTGCATTCCTCTATTTTACCTCTTTTTGATTGACTATGCAATACCCATTTGTTCAGTCTCCCCGACGTGTCGGCGGCAAAATCGCCGACTCTGAACAAGTAATGCCCGTGAACCGGGCCAGGAAAACGGATAACCAATGATGTCGCGTTTTTCCCAACCCGGTTCACCGGGGTTCACATCTTCAGAGGCGATAGTTATGCCGCCGACAGGGCAAGGCAGACTGTAGCATGTAACCTGCATGGATTACCAAAACGACGTCCGTTTTCTTCCTCTTTCGTGTCTTTCGTGGCTAACCCTTACCCCATCCCCATTTTCTTCATCTTCTTCCACAGCCCTACCTTACTGATCCCAAGTGCTCTTGCGGTCGCGGCCTTGTTCCCATTATGCCTCAACAGTTCGGCTTCCAGCATCTCAAGGGTAATATTCAGACGGTTGTTTTTCCTGCCTGTAATACCGGTTGGTGAGAAAATCGGCTGAATAAAACCCGCTTTTCTCTCTGCACAGATCCCCTCCCTTACTGCCGCGACCCGGAGCTCATGAGGAAGATCCACAACCCCGATCTCCTCCTTCTGACATACAACAAAAGCGTGCTCGATGGTGTTCTGAAGCTCCCGCACATTACCGGGCCAGCAGTATTCCATCATGAACCGCAATGCATCGGGAGAGCAGGACCGGATCTGCTTTCCTGTACGGCTGTTGAACTTACTTATGAAGTGCTCTATGAGAAGAGGTATATCTGTGCTGCGTTCCCTCAGTGCGGGAAGATGAACAGGAAACACATTTAGACGGTAAAAGAGGTCCTCTCTGAATTTCCCCCTGGAAACAAGTAGCCGAAGGTTCTTATTGGTCGAGACGATCACCCGCACATCAACCGGAATCTCCCTGTTGTCTCCTACCCTGACAACCACTCTCTCCTGAAGAACACGGAGAAGCTTTGCCTGCATCGAGGGCGATATCTCCGCTATTTCATCAAGGAGAATTGTACCCCCCGCGGCAAACTCAAATTTTCCGGCATGGTCCCGGTATGCCCCTGTAAAGGCCCCTTTAACATGACCGAAGAGCTCACTCTCCAGGAGAGTTTCAGAGAGGGCGGCACAGTTTACACGAACAAAATTTTGGCCGGCCCGCCTTGAGGAATCGTGAACTGCCGATGCCACCAGCTCTTTTCCTGTGCCGCTCTCACCCAGAATAACAACATTGGAATCGGTTGCTGCCGCCAGCTCTATAAGACCATAAACCTCCTGCATCCGGGCACTTCTTCCAACGATCCCAAAGAAAGTTTCCCGAGTTTGAGGATCAGCATCCGACAAGCCTGCAACATTTACCAGAACAGGGCTGGATAAAAGACTCATATAGGCCATGCTCCGGCCTGCTTCTGAATTGACCTCTCTTATCGCCGCATAAAGGGGGCGACGGTTTCCGGCCTTATCCACTGCCTCAGCCTGTTTAAGGCCATAACCGGTGTCGGTGATTTTTAGTTCCGGAAAAATCAGCGATATATCTTTGCCTCTAATCTCCTCTCCTGAGAATCCGATCAGACTGAGGATCCATTCATTGGCAAAAGAGATCCGCATTTGCTGATCAACAACAACAACACCGCCCGGAATAAGATCCAGTATCTCTTTTTCATGCTGCATTTAGTTCACCTCGTTAACCTTAACCATTAACCATTAATTAACTATGTTAACTACTGGTTAATATACTAAATGGTATTCCTTTAAATCTTCCGTCATTCTTTTTTCATTTATTTGCCTTTTTCAAGTGTTTTTTAAAGCACATTTTGCATATACCAGCTTGAAACAGAGTATTAACCAAAACTGGCACACCTCTTGCATTATTTGTTTAACAAACAAAGTTAACCACAAACTAAAATAGAGGAGGCGTTATGGAGCATTTGACGATACAGAGTTTCAGGGAGAAGATTTGTGACTGCGGTCTTGATGGATCCGGGAATGCTGTGTGGAAGTATAAAGGGAGTGTTCCTGCGGTGATAGATTTCTACGCTGACTGGTGCGGGCCCTGCAGGATGGTGTCCCCGGTTCTTGAGCAGCTCTCTAAGGAGTATGAGGGGCG
Source organism: uncultured Fibrobacter sp. (assembly GCA_964387115.1). Lineage (GTDB taxonomy): Bacteria > Fibrobacterota > Chitinivibrionia > Chitinivibrionales > Chitinispirillaceae > JAAYIG01. The sequence goes on along the minus strand of CAYLVN010000309.1, from coordinate 317 downwards.
GGTCAATATCTATAAGGTAAACACCGAGTCAGAGTCTGAGCTGGCCGGGGCCTTTGGGATAACCAGTATCCCGAGCATTCTTTTTGTTCCTCTTGACGGTCAGCCGCAAATGTCAGCGGGGGCTTTGCCCAAAGGCGAGTTCAAGAGACTGTTCCGTGATGTTCTGGGAGTTGAAGAGAGTGTAAACTGAAAAAGAGCGAAAGGGATATCATGATTATCGTAAGGAAAGAGTTGTGTCCTCAGAGTCATCGCTGCCCCACCGTGGCAATCTGCCCGGTGGGAGCAATCTCCCAGAATGGCTTCAGCGCACCGGTTAT
>CAYLVN010000308.1:0-4566 GCA_964387115.1 uncultured Fibrobacter sp. | reverse complement strand
GGCTTGGCTGCTGCACTGGCAGGCATCTTTGTAGGACTTCTGCTGCCTGTTTCACAGACTGAAAAACGAAGTATCGGTAGAAATGTACGTGAAGTTTTTAAGCAGGCAAAAGAAAAGGGAAAAGAGGCTCTTGAGACCGGAAAAGAGATCGCCGGATCAGTTGCACAAACAGCTAAAGAAGAATCTCAAAAACAGGGGCTGCAGGAGAAGGCATCCGAAAGCTTAAAAGGGGGAGACTCCAGCGGTTTGGCCAGCAGCATTTCGGAGACCACCAGAGCTGCAGCAGAGAAAGCAGAAGAGAAGATTAATGAGAAGCAGCAAAGACGTAAGGCTGCATAGCATAGTCGTGGTTTTCAAACAGATGTCCTTGCCTCAGGGATTACATCTGTTTTCCGGGGCAAATGGAGGTTGATATGGAGCAGTTTGCAGGAGTATTCCACCGACTGCTCCCGGTCAACCTGCTCAGAAAAAATCTGGAAAAACCTGAAGCGGCCTGATAGCTCTGGGCTTGCCAGAGTCTTTTCTTGACTGGTCTGGCAGAATCAGACTATATTTAATAAATTTATATCTCATTTTTCTTGAACGGTAAATTCATGATTATTGCAATTGATGGCCCGGCCGGATCTGGCAAAAGTACAACAGCAAAGGCTGTGGCAGCGCGTCTGGGAATTACATACCTTGACACCGGAGCAATGTACCGGGTTATCACGCTCAAGTCGCTTCGCACAGGAGTCGCTGCCTGTGATGACCCGGCTCTGGCCGAATTGACTGCAAATACCGTTATCAGTTTTACCGGCGTGCTTCCAGACACTAAAGTCTGGATGGATGGCGAGGATGTGACAGATGCAATAAGGGGCAGTGAGGTTACTAAACATGTTTCTGATTACTGTGCTCCCTCGGTGGTAAGAGATGCTCTGGTAGAGCAGCAGCGGCGCATCGCACAGGGTAATTCTGTAGTGTGTGAAGGAAGAGATATCGGGACCGTTGTCTTTCCCGATGCAGATCTGAAGTTTTTCATGACTGCATCTGTAGAGGAACGGGCCAGAAGAAGGCAGAAGGATTTTGAAAAACTGGGTGTATCAAAAACGGTTGAAGAGCTTGTAGAAGAGATCTCTTTGAGGGATCACAAGGATTCAACACGCGCAAACAGTCCTCTGCGTAAAGCTCAGGATGCGATCGAGATCGATACGACATCGTTGGATTTAGAGATGCAGGTAAAGTTCATTATAGAACGGGCATTACCGCTTCTTAAAAAGTAAAAATGAAAATGTGCACCCGGTGGTGCATGAAATAAACAGTTCCTATTAACCTTAACCCAAATTTACAGGAGTGCAAACAATATGTCTGATGCACTTACAGAGAAGAAACCCGTAAAAGGGTTCGATGCCTCAGGAAACGAAGTCGACCTCTCGGAGTTCGAGGAAAGTTTCTACAAGCCCGGCCAGGTGCAGGATATCCTGCAGGTCTATGACAAATCACTGGAAGGAATTGAGGAAGGCCAGGTTGTCAGAGGCAAAATTCTGCGCATCAACGAAAAAGAAGTGATCGTTGATGTAAACTTCAAGTCGGAAGGTATAATACCGATCTCCGAGTTTAAAAATGTCCAGGATTTCAAACCCGGCGATGAAATAGATGTTTTTCTGGAACAGGTTGAAGACAGTGAGGGGCAGATAATTCTCTCAAAGTCCAGAGCAGATTTCCTCAAGGTCTGGGACCGTATCTACAAGTCCTACGAGGATCAGGAAACTGTCGAGGGAAGGCTTGTGCGCCGCATTAAAGGCGGTGTAGTCGTTGATCTCTTCGGTGTTGATGCATTCCTCCCCGGTTCACAGATTGACCTCAGGCAGATCCCGGACATGGATGCCATTATCGGTCAGTCTTTCAAGTTCAGGGTTATAAAAGTCAATAAAGCCAGACGGAATATTGTCGTGTCAAGGCGTGTCATTCTTGAAGAAGACCGTTCCGCAATGCGCGAAAAGATTCTTGTCGAACTGGAAAAAGGACAGATCAGAGAAGGAACAGTCAAGAACATCACCGATTTTGGCGCATTTATCGATCTGGGTGGTGTCGATGGACTTCTTCATATTACCGATATGTCTTGGGGCCGCGTTAATCACCCGTCCGAAATTGTTGCCATCGGCGATAAATTGAAGATCAAAGTGCTCGATTTCAATGAAAATAAAGAGCGCATTTCTCTTGGCCTGAAACAGCTTACGGAACATCCATGGAAAGGCATCGAGGAGAAATATCCCGAAGGTTCAAGAGTTCGCGGGAAAATCGTCTCAATCACCGATTATGGTGCCTTTATGGAACTGGAGAAGGGAATCGAAGGGCTCATTCATATCTCTGAGATGTCCTGGACACAGCACATCAAGCATCCTTCAAAAATCGTGGGAATTGGTGATATCGTGGAAGCGGTTGTGCTCAAAATTGACAAGGACAACCAGAAAATATCACTCGGCTTCAAGCAGCTTGAACCAGATCCATGGGAAAAAGTTCCTGCCGAGTTCCCGATCGGAACTATTATTAAGGGTAAAGTTCGCAATATCGCCGCTTTTGGTGCTTTTATCGAGCTCAAAGAGGGTGTGGACGGACTCATTCATATTTCTGACATGTCATGGACAAAGAAGATCAATCATCCCGGTGAATTGCTCAAGAAGGGCGATACCGTGGAAGTCAAAGTCCTTGACATTGACCAGGAAAAGCGTCGTATTTCTCTGGGAATAAAGCAGCTTACTGAAGATCCATGGGAAGATCTTGCAAAAGATTTCTCTGTAGGGACAGAGATTGCTGAATGTGAAGTGGCAAGAATTCTTGACCGCGGCATAATAGTAAATCTCACCAGTGATCTGGAAGGTTTTATTCCGCTCAATCAGCTCGGTCAGGATGTCAATCATCCGTCCAGAATTTATAAGGTCGGAGATAAAACACCCGCAAAAGTGATAGAGTTTGATCTTGAGGGAAGAAAAATTGTCCTTAGTGTATCAGAATACTTCAAGGATAAGGACGAAAATCTTCTGAAGGAATATCTTGAAAAGTTCCCGGTTAAACCGGCTGCCGAAGTCAAACCGGCAAAAGGTAAAGGGAAGAAATCAGAGGAAGGTGGAGAAGAATCTGCTGAAGAGGGTACAGAGGAAACTGCGGAAGCAGATGAATCTTCAAAACCTCAGGCTGATGGATCACCCGAAGCTTCTGAGTAAATTACCGTTCAGATTTGCATACAGGGACAATCCTCAGGGATTGTCCCCTTTTTTTTATCTTCATCTGCCAATGGTTGAAATCGAAATCAGGCGAAAGTCACAGTTATTTTTCTTCTCGGGGGCCGTGTCATCTCTAAAAACGCATGGGTACCTCATGCCCGGGTTGTTTTAACGGTGCATACATCCTCAAAATTGTTTTCAAGAATATATTACTGCACAACTCAGTTACTACAATACTGCATATCAATTAGAAGAGTTTGTCTGCTGCAAGGGCTGTCAATCCGGCGAGCATCTCCACTTTGAAAAGCTGTGAAATAAGGGAGAGCTTTTTATCCATATCTGTTTTAATCAACCTCAGACGATAAATGTGAACAGGTACAACTGCGGAGACAGTGACTGCCGCATAGATTAATCCCAAATGGCCGAGAATAACAGGAAATGGCAGGGCTGAAAAGTAGATCACACTGCATATATAAATAAAATACCTCAGAAAGGATCGCGGTAGTGAGGCCGATGTTTTATAACCTGCGGCTTTATCCCCTGTTTCATCCTGAATATCTTTCACTACCTCTCTGGAGAGGTTCAGAAGAAAAGCCAGAAATGCCGGAATCAGCAGTTTCATGAAGTCGGGTCTGTTTATACCACCGTAAAGCAGCGCATAAGCTACAAGAGAGGCGACGATGAAATTCCCGGCCAGCCGTGTGCCTTTCAAATAAACAGCGTAAGCCAATAGAAGTATGAGTGGAATCAGAGTCGCGAAGCCATGCGCCAGAGAGGTATAAAAAGAGAGCAGGATTGCAGTAATTGCCAGAAGAGATGAGTAGATCAGAGCCGCAGGAATAGATATTTCACCTCTGGGAAGAGGGCGTTGGGGGTGGCTGATGCGGTCTGTTTCAATATCCCTGATATCGTTAATTACATTTCCGAAGCCGGTAGCTGCAATTGCCGCAAGGATAGGGAACAGGATCTCACAGGGCATGAGATCTGAACCGGTAAGCCAGTATCCTAAAAATACTGCCATTCCTGCCATAAGCGTATTCTGCAGACGCAGCATTCTGATGTATATAAGTAGTTTCATAGTGAATTATGCATTTATAGGGTTAAATAAAATACTCGTTTGACTCTGAATAATGCTAATAAAGTATTTTCAATAAATTATAGATTATTGATCCGGTCTGTCCGTAATATGCATTCAGTTTCAAAGGAGACGATTTGAAGGAAACAAAGCATAAGTGGCTGCTTCTTACAATTATTGCCTGTACTGGTTTTTTTCTTGACTGTTTCAGTAAGTATCTGGCTGAGCTGAAACTTCCCTATGGCTCTCCGGTAGATGTAATTGGTAAATATCTTCAGTTCCTGCTTGTTT
>CAYLVN010000307.1:0-4576 GCA_964387115.1 uncultured Fibrobacter sp. | reverse complement strand
ATTAACATTTGCAGCGGTAACAGATGAAAAACGGCGGGCGCCTTTTGCATTCATTTCCAGATCAACTTTTGCCTGACCTGCACTCATTCCGCCCTGATCAATTGTAGCCCGTGCATCTTTAATCATGTCTCCACGCATTTCCGGCGAACTTTTCACATAAAAAAGTGTTTTATAAATTCCGCCTTCAAGCTGTATTTCACTATGTCCCCACAAGAATGAATTGTTACTAAGACCAGCTCTGTCCAAAGCCTGGCGGACATCAGCCCTTGCAAGAATCCTGTTAACTTTTGCAATATTTTCAACTTTTACACCAAGCTGATCTCCTAACTGCACAAGCAGTTCTTTTAATGAAACAGGTCCTTTTTCAGCGGTTTTCTCTTCTACTTTGGAAGCAGTGTCTTCTTCTTTATCAACTCCCTGAAACAGTTTTTCAGCCAAAGCCTGTTGCTCAGCCTTTTTTGCTTCTGTTGTATCTTTTTCAACAGAATCTCTTTGTGCCTTCCCTGCGATAACATTATCAATCAGGTTGATAGCCTGTTCAAGTTGAACCGGCTCGCGTAACAGATTAAATTCCAGTTGCGCGGTTCTGCCTATAACATCTTTTGCAGCAGCTTCATCCTTAAGTCCGGGGAGGTCAACAATTAACCTGTCTTTACCCTGTTTCTGTATTATTGGTTCAGCAACACCCAAAGCGTTAATACGATTTTCAATAATTGTGTATGCCCGATCGATAACATCCTCACTCTGACTCTGATCCAGTTTCGAGCGATCGATCTCAAGAACAAGACGCATACCTCCCTGCAAATCCAATCCTAAATTTAAAATCCTCTTGAGTATTTTAGGATTTTCCTTTGCATACGCATCCCGCTCCTGTGGCGTTTTTGAATAATACACGAACGACGGAACCAAAAAGTAAATGGCAACTACTATGGTGGCCACAACAAGCAATAAGCTTATCGGACTATTCTTCTTCATGAGACTCAGAACATCCTTTCTGATATTTTCTTAAAAAACCTTTTCCTGTAAAGCACTCATAAATGGCACTGTTCAGGATCCGGCTTACAATCATTTTTCGACAATAGAAATTCAGTGACTTTTTCAACAATATCCTTAGGATTCTGCGGTTTGGTTAAATAAAGATCACACCCAACCCGCTGTCCTTCACGATAATCATGTTCCTGATTTAAAGCCGTAAAAAGAAATACAATTATGTCTTTTGTTTCCGGATTATTTTTTATCCATTCACAAACATCAAACCCGGTCTGACCACACAGGATAACATCAAGGATTACAAGCTGTGGTTTTTCTTTGCTTATTACAGAGATCGCCTGATTGGCCGTAATCGCTTCCAGAACGCTGAAACCTTCCAGTTCCAGAAATAACCTCAGAATTTTGCGTATCCCGGGTTCATCATCGACCAACAATATCCGAAACGGTTTCTGATTACTCACAAAAATTTCCAATGAAAAATGTCTCGAAACCCTGCTTTTGGCAACCTTCGGGGTAAATCCTTTGAAAAATACATAATCTGAGGATTCTGATGCAACGATACAGGGATTGTTACTGAATACTAATATACATTATTAATGCATTTCATTCCTAAAAAAGCGAACACACACCGTTGATAATTCAGCACTTCTATAGTAATTGAACCTTCCTGTCAGCCCCAGACCTGCTCCGGACTTTTCTCAAAAACAATACACAGTAGGAAAACCTGAGCGCACCAGTCTATATTTGCATTATGAATTCTCAAATGAACCAGCAGGCAAATAATGAAGCCACACCGGATCCCTTCCACGAGTTTCATCCAGTTCTCTGGACACCGGACTCAACGGTCGAATCAATATACTCCGTAAAGAGAAATCACGGCATCACCGGCAGCTATAAGCTTCACAACCTCAACGACCAGATAAATGACAGCAAGGATGTCTATAATAAGATCATCGTTGAATACGTCATCAATGACTTCAGCTATGCTGTCTTTACAGTTGCAGATCTGCTTAATACCACCTACACTTTCGGCCAGCAATCAGAAGGAAATATACTGGGGGAGATCGCGGAACGGATATCCCGGAGAATAACGAAATACTTTCTTAAACACTGGAGCAAGCAGGGAAAAACAGGTGGCATTTTCGACCAGAGCTTCGATATCCGAAACTGCAATAACTTCATAGTTGCCCATACAAATCAATATGTGCTGAAAATTCAACAATATCCGAATCTGATAATTCTCAAACGCAACGGCAAAGGAAAATACGGTTACGAAAATATAAAAGAGCTGGACGGTTTTTTTGACTACCGTTTTTCAGGAAAACGCCACATTCTGGTTCTGGAGAGTAAGCTTGAAAAGGTCAACGTCGACTGTGATGATCTTCTCAACAATCTTTTCACTCCACTGCGCCAGATTTTCCCTGAAGCCTCTTTTTATTATGTTCTTTTCACGGATAAATACTCGATCTATTCCCGTAGCAACTATGACCGATGGAGACAGATAAAACAGCTTCCTGTCAGAATTCATGAGAAACTCAACGCAGAGGGCATCGGCACACTATTCTTCACGTTTAATGAATCAAGAGAGGATTTCGAAAAAATAAAGAACTTCCTGATGATTCAATACAGGGCTGTACGGAAAGAGACGCTGACCCTTTTTGGTAAAACGATAATCAGCGAAAAAGAGCTTACAATCTTTGATGGCGGGGAGACTCCGCATATCAAACTGATAAAAGACCCATATTCGGGAATGTGGCGTGAAATCCCCCTCAAGCATAAGAGCTCTTGAGAGGGGACGGACTACTTTTTTCTCTTTATGGTACCTCAAAATATTCCTTTTCCGCTGCTGCCGGCTGCGAATTCTAATGCACTGCCGTTGTGCTCAATAGATATACCACAGCAGATTCGCTTCTTTCGTGCGCCTGACACGGCGAATCCCCGCTCGGACCCGGAAGCGAGGGGAAGTACCCTTTAACTGTTTAAATCGAGTCACTAAGTAAACTCTGGGGCGTTATTTACCTCAGAGATGAAAAAAAAACTTTGGACCTTTAGTCACTGAGTCATATTGTATGTTTAAATTTTGGTAAAAAATTACCTTGGGGTGAGCCGTGACTTAACACGTTGAATCTAAAAGTCACCTCTGGGGTGAAACAGTGACTTGATTAATCTAAAAGTCACCTTGGGGTGAAACAGTGGCTTAACACCATAAATCCAAAAGTCACCTCGGGGTGAAAAAATTAGTCCGACCCCAACCGGTTCAAGCCATAGAGCTACTAATGTATTACATTGTGGCAGAAAAAAATCTTATATTAATGACGTATATATTCTGTTCATATATCCCTTAGGAGGCCCCATGAGAAGGTTCAGTATAGCTGTTTTTTCTTTTCTTCTTCTAGCAGTTTCATTCAGTTACGGCCGAAATATCCTTGAGAAGAAGATGTTTTACCTCAGTAACACTGGAAAAACCGGGATGGCAAAGTACTGGGTCATTTATCTGGGAAATTTTGATTGCAAATTAAACAGAAAATTCCCCGGAGAATCGGAACAGAAAATTGATGCCTCCATGAACCTTCAGTTTCTCTCCAGCGGTTACGTGGAAGGAAACGGGTATTCGGCAAAGGGTAAAGTCGACTGCCTTCCCACCATATGGATCAAAAATGATAACGGTGAACGGATGATCAGCTCCGACAGCATCGATTTTATCTACGACTACGGGCGCCGTGTCCAGTTGATAAATGGAGAAAACGGGAGTTTCATTATAAACATCGAGGGAGATAAAAAAGATTCAAAACGATTCCTCATGAGAGAATACAAGATGACAACTTATTTTGGTGAGGAGATACTCAAGGAAGGATCAGAAGAAACTCCACTTGCCGCTTTTGCCTACTCCAAAGAGGGGCTGGCACGTGCCCAGAGCGCGCAGGCGAAGATCGATTCCAATCAGTAGACATTCATTCTTTTGTTACACAAGCAGAGAAGAATTCCCGAATTTCAACGCCCGTTTCCAGAAAACGGGCGTTTTTTTATTCATAACAACGACCAGAATGCGATACTGGGATACAGGAGTCTATGTGTCACCTTGGGGTGAAACTGTGACTTAACGTGGTTAAATCTTAAAGTCACCTTGTATAATGTTTAAATCGTGGTAAAAGATTAATCACCCTGGGCTGAGACAGTAACTTAAAACGCTAAATCCTGAAGTCTCTGAGGTGAAACATTGACTTAACTCGTCAAATCCGAAAGTCTGGAGTGAAACTATGACTTACACGTTTAATCGATAAGTCATCTCTGGGGTGAGATTGTGATTTAACATGTTTGAATCAAAAAGTCATTCTGGGGGTAAGACACATAATCACAAAGTTACCTCAGGGGTATGAAACAGAGCAGTAATGTCTTCTGACCTCATTAAATTCAAGATGACAACGACCTTACACCAAACTCGACACAGGATCAACAAATCTCAACCTTATGTTATGTCAGAATTTTAGCAGGGCAAAGAAAGATTAATTGTGAATAAAGGTGAAGGACATTTCTTGAAGAAATCGCAATTGAAAAGAGGATAAATCTCGTTTAATGGAATCTACTG
>CAYLVN010000306.1:0-4628 GCA_964387115.1 uncultured Fibrobacter sp. | reverse complement strand
CAGATAAATTTTCAGGTATTTCCACTGTCTACATTAGAGGGAAAATAATGAGACCAATTGAAACCTGTATCGCAATCATCATTGCAATTCTTTTATCAATGACGGTATCGTGTGGTGTCCAGACTGCCGGGGTGGAAACAACCAATGGTGCAATCGTTGTTGTAAGCGAGGCCGGTATTGAAGGTACAACTCCTCCCTTTGCAACCGTTTACCTCTTTGATACCTGCTATATACCCTATATAGATACCGGCATTGGAATAGCCGTTTCCTCCGATGAAAACGGATATTTCTCACTAAGCAAAATGCCTTTAAAGGCTTTCAACATAGGAATCTTTGACAATGAGAACAAGCTCGGGGCCATTATGACGATTGGAACCGGAAGTAAAGAGCATAGATCGGAACTGAAGGCATCCGGAAAGTTAAGGGGAGAAGTTGAGTCATCGGCTCAGGGCCCGATTCTTGTGTATATCAGCGGCAATGGTTATTACACTCTCCTCAAAGGTGAGGGTGAGTTTCTATTCAACTCCCTGCCGCCCTCATTGTACACTGTTGAGGCTGCTCTTTTAAAAACATCAACTGATGGCGAAAAACCCCGGATAGTATCGATGAGTGGAAAAATTCGTGTAAATGTCTATTCGGGCCAGACAACCAAAATGACGGAAAAGATGGTCATTCCATAGCAAATTGGTTAACATCGGTCAAAATGTCCACTGCTGTGAGCACTTTCAGACATTTCTCTTAAGCGGTTGGATTCAAAGGTGCGTTTAGAAACATCATGAGGGTACCTTGCGGCAGGAATGGTTAAGAGGGTTAACAGCAAGAGAGAGTTGATGCCTGCAGGATTGAACGGCAGTAAATAAAAAGAGGCTTACGGATAAACCGTAAACCTCTTTAATTACAAAACAAAAGAACTATTTTTTCTTTTTCTTGCTTTTTGGCTTCCTCTTAGACTCATTAATGATGCGGTAAGTCTGAGAGATTGAAAGTTTGAACTTCTTTGCGATAGCAGTTCCGGAAGTACCGTTCTGGTAAAGTTCAACTATTTCGGCATTTCTCTGGGGATTGTTTACCAGAGAAGAGTCGATACCGTGTTTTTTGCGGAGCTGATGAACTGCCTGCCTTGTGATCCCGAACTGCTCACCTATTGCAGCATCAGTTTTGAACTTCTTCTGAAGTTTCAAGAGCTGAACTTTGGTGATTCTTGCCATAATACACTACTCCTCTCGTAAAATATGAAACAAAACGCCATATTGGCTTTGATTGCCTTCAGCCTATAGTTAACGAGGGTGTTTGTGTAGTGTCAAAGATGAGGATTGATGGTGTGTTGATATATAATATACAGTTCTTTTGTGTCATTTGCAAGTAGAATCTTAACAAATTGTAATCTCGAACGTAATAATGTAATATCAGGAATGATTACCTTGTTCAAATTTGCTCTTGTGTCGGATTGAACAGGATGCTGCGCGTCAACTAATTTTCCTGTTTTTTCGGAGATACTTAGAAAATGCATGAGGAAATTGTAGCTTATCTGAGGGAGTGCCCCGAAGGTGTAACAAACACTGAAATCGCGGTAAAATTCCTTAAAATTGCAAAACCCGGCAATCTTGCAGGTGCCGCAGTTAAAAGCATCCTTTCAAAGGATTGTCGGGTTTTTGAGGACTCAAACGGGCTGTGGCATGCAAAAAACACCGCTCAAGCGTCTGATTCGCTTGCACTGCTGCCCCTGACCGGTGTTTACATCCTGGGAACAAAGGATCGTTTGTATTATTTGTCTCTATGGAACATACTTCCTGAACCATCTCTTAAGTGGGAAGCATGGACCGGGGACGCGCAATACCTTTCATATGATGACAGGCAAATGCTTAATATCGATTCTGAACCGGAAAACTGCCTGGACAGGGGGATGGTTTGTTCACAAGTAGCAGAAGAGCTCCAGTCTCAGCTTCCTGTGTTTTTGTCTTTTAATGATGAAAACCTCTTAAGGTCTGTTTGCGCAAGGTATGGTGAATACTTTACCGATGACTCTTTACTTGCAGGTGAACTTCTGAAAGCGGCCTCAATCCCGTTCTCCAGGCCTTTATCTCTCGATTCTCTTTCTGAAGCTGTAACAGGACAGCAGAGAACCACGGTGAGAATGCTTGCACGTGGGCAACAGTTTTCGGAGTGCCTGGGTGAGCTTTTTACAATTTTGCGTCAGAAGGGCATTGAGACCTGTAAAGATCTTGAGAATAAAAACCGGGAGGAAAGAAGCAGGTATTTTGAGGGAAAGAAGTACTCCTTCGATGACATAAACTCATTGCCGTCAACTCCGGGAGTATATGGATTTAAAGATGCTCAAGGGAAGTATCTCTATATCGGGAAGGCAAAAAATCTTAAAAGAAGAATGATGTGTTACTTCAGGGAAACAGAAGAGTCTCCCGTGAAAATTCAGAGTATCCGGAAAGAAAGCATGGAGATAGTGACTTACCAGTGCGGCTCAGAACTGGAATGCCTTCTTTACGAATATCGGTTGATAAAGAAACATAAACCCTCCCTTAATAACAAAATAGAGATATCAGAAAGAAGCGGGTCCTATACGCCCATTGAAGACTGTATCGTACTTCTGCCCCATACTGACCAGGAGAAAGCGATGTCATTCTGGTTCCGTAAGGATCAGAAAATTCAGATAAAGACACTGAATTTAGATTTGAATTCAGATGATCTCTTAACCAGAGAAATAGATGAATTTTTCCTCAAGGGAAAACTGGCTGCTCACAGCCAGGATTTCCCGGAGCTGGAGATAGCCACCCGATGGGTTAAAAAATATCGGGACTCACTTACAATAGTGCCGGTCTCAAGGTTGGGCTCAGCAGAAGAGATCTCAGAAAAACTGATCAATTATCTGGGAGAGCTCAACGAGGGCAGGGAGCCGATACTTTAGATTTCCTCAATGGATTAGATTATTTTAATGCATATATTGAATATGATAAACCCGAAAGGTTCAAGATGAATTTTAATTATGATCATGACAGGTTCGCAGCAAAGAACCGGAGTCTTGCATCTGCACAGGAACGTGAGCAGAGGGATGTAGAGCTGGAGAAGAAGGGCTATTCCCATCTTAAAAGTACTCAAAAAGAATCCTGTTTTAACTGCAAGCAGAAACAGAACTGCAGTGAATTCCGGGCCAAACGCAGCGGCGGTGCATCCGGGGTTGTCTCATTCGGAGGGGATGAGAATTTTATCTGTGATCGCTATTCTCCTGCTCAGGCTCAGGCAAAAAACATGTCTGACAAGCAGATCAAATCTCTGCTGAAGAATGTAAAAAAGGGGTACTGAAAAATAAAGGTCGCTGCGAAATCCTGTATTGTGCATCCGGTAAGGAGTATTAATGGAGAAAACGCCTTTAGAGCTGTATGAAACTGCGTACAGACTTCACTATACTGAAAATCGTGTAGCGGAGGCTAAGAAGTATTATGAGGCACTGGTAAAAGAGTTCCCCGATTCTGATGAGTGTGGTTATGCGGTTATTCAGCTTCAGAAAATAAAGTCCAGCGACATTGCCGGGGAGCTCAAGAAAAGTTTGAAGAGTGGTCCGATGCCTGTGATTGCATTGGTTATCAGTCTTTTTGCACTCGCTCTTACAGTTGCTATGGGGTTTTATATCTATAAACAGTACAAAATCGAATCTGTCCGGACAAGACTTACTGTAAATGCGCTGGGAAAGATGTTCAATGGTGAAGAGGAAGAGGCTCTTAAAACCCTGACGGAACTGAAAATACTGGCTAAAAATGATTTAGCACCATTTGAGCTGTCTGCAGACATTTACCGGAAGCTCAAAAAGTATGATCAAGCCCGTGCTGAATATGAGATTTTCTATAAGCTCAACCCGGATCAGCGGCCTTCAGAGGGTGTTCTGCAAAGAATGAAGCAGGATGAAACAAATGCTTTGAGGGAAAGAAGGAGACCTGAAAGAATCGAAAATGTTATTCAGAGCGATGTTCCTGTTGCAGATACCGTGAAGCCTAAAAAAACTGAGGCTCCAGTTTCCAGACCCAAAGCTGCAGCAGTTAAAAAACAACCCGCTGCACAGCAGCAGAAGCAGATAAAGGGATTGTTTCTGGTCGATCCTGACAGTATCTCTTACTTCTAAGAGGGAAGATGATGCAGGCTTTAAAAGTTATTGAGGATAAAGTTTGCCAGGGTTTTGTGCTGGATGAGCATAAGAAGTGGATCCCGCTTGCGGAAAAGGTCAGGAAAGAAAAAGAGTTTCTGGAACATATTGAATCCGGCGAGATTCTGTTTCAAGGCAAATGGCTTCCTATAGTGGAAGTAAAAAAGCAAAAAAGTGGAACAGAAACAGCTCGATCGGCAGATCTGTCAGCATTATCCGTGGCTTCAAGTCAAAGCGAAAAACAGAGTCCCGACACTATAGTTTCTCAGGCTGCAAATAATTTTCCTCCTGAAACCGTCTACTCCGATGTCGGTCCGGCAGAACCTGTACCGGATTATCCTCCCGAGACAATTTATTCTGATTCAGGTATCGAGTACCCTCCGGAAACGGCACTGATTACTATTGAGGAAATTGGAAAACAGAATGCAGATAAATCTGCAGCAGAGGGATTAAATCTGTAATTCAACTTCAGGGAAGT
>CAYLVN010000305.1:0-4636 GCA_964387115.1 uncultured Fibrobacter sp. | reverse complement strand
CCCGCTCAGCTCTTGGAGCATACTGCACCTGGGTACAGGTGCCCCTGCAGTCCGTACTGTCGCACTTGCTAACAGGCTTTTGAGGCATAACAGGCGGTTACCCTCTTAACTTTCCATATTTTCTGAAGGTTGTAAATCGTACATGCAAAATACCACATAGCTTCTGCATTACTCTTCCCAATAGCTCTAAACTTGCGAAATCCTTATACCTCACGTCCTATCATTATAGATCGTGAATATAATGTTCCAGAATAGCGTTAGTCAAGTTTGAGGCCGCCTCTGTCCCCTCTTGCGTTCCAGCCCGGTTAGGAAAACGCAGGTCTTGCGCTATTCCCCTGGACTGTCAGCCGGTTGTGGAGGCGGTAACGGTCTTTGCGGTCTTGTCTGTCCGCTTTAACGCACTGACGAACTGTAGGTAGATTAAAATGGTTGTAGCCTCCCGGAAATTTGATAATTAAGGCCGGTGAATATAACGTCAGGATTGTAAATTGAGAACAATGAGTACATGCTCTCACTAATACACAGAATTTGCCTTGCTCCTGACTTGCTACTTGCTACTTCTAAATATTAGAAAGGCAAAAGATTTATTGTAGTCTTCCGCAACTATCTCCTGATGATTGATTATTGAAAAAGGTCGGAACCTTGGGGCATAAATCCTGAGGCCCTCGATTTTTTTACCATCTGGTTTCATTTCCATATCTGAGCTGGTATCGGCGTAGGTGTCGATAATCTTGAGATATGACTCTTTGGGCTGCACTCCCAGCAGTGCGTGGACCGCTTTTTTGTTTTTTATAAATACCACAAAGGGAATCCCGCTTACGTTAAAAGCCGCCGTTATCTGGGGAAACTGATCGGTGTCCACTTTATATATGGTGACCTTTGAGCGGTTCTCCCGTGCTACCTCATTGAGTGTCGGTGCAAGGACATGGCATGGCATAAAGATCAAAAGCTATAAGCTGATTTCCGGAGTTTTCTATTACGGTATTAAACTGGTCCAGTGAAGTTATTGGTACAACCGGTTCCTCAGAAGCCGTATCGCCCTTTATCCCCGAGCAGCTTATACAGGCTATGACCGGCATGGCCGATAACAACACCAGCAGATAATTGATCACTCTTTTCATTGCTCCTCCTTGAAGAGGTCTGCCACTTTGAAAAACTTGCTCTCGCAAGAGGCCCGCTATCTCTGCGTTTTATTTGAAATCCGTTCTTCAGAATTTTCAGCCAGAGTTGTCTGGGATTGCAGAGAAAACCGGATCTAATGAGGATAAAACCGCAAAAGACAGACCAAAGACTATACGGATAAGAAATGCGATTAAACAGCGGTGAAAAATTAGACTTTCCAGAAAACCTCTTCCCCTTGTTATATTATATTTGTATAATCTGGAAACAGTTTTTAATAAACCTTTGGTAGTAAGGAGGCTTTAATGAAACGCTTTATCTGTGATGTCTGTGGTTATGTCTATGACCCCGCAGTCGGTGATCCTGACAGCGGAATTGCTCCCGGCACCGCTTTCGAAGATCTTCCCGATGACTGGGTTTGTCCCCAGTGCGGTGTCGGCAAGGATGAGTTCTCACCTGAGGACTAAGTCGGAGAATGAAACTTTACCGCTGTGCAATAGTCATTATCGGAGCATCGGGAGACCTTGCCAAACGCAAGTTGATCCCTGCTCTTGATGCGCTTTATAAAAGCGGTAAACTAAACAGCGACTGTCTGGTAGTCGGTGCAGGCAGGACCCCTTTTTCTACAGATAAATTCAGGGAGCATTTCGATGTCTCCCCTGAATTCAAAGAATACCTGTTCTATCATCAGTATATTCCTGGATTGAGGGAGTTTCTACGCTCCAGGGGTTCTTTCTCCAGAGTGGTCTTCTTCTTTTCTCTTCCGCCCATGGCTTACAGCCACACCGCACGTGAACTTGTGGCCGAGGGTTTCGGCAGCGAATCTTCTATTATCATAGAAAAGCCCTTTGGTTTCGATTTTGAATCTGCACGTGCTCTAAATGCTGAACTGGCATCCTATTTCAACGAATCCCAGATCTTCAGAATCGACCATTACCTTGCAAAAGAAGCAGTTCAGAATATCATGGTCTTTCGTTTCGCCAATCAGATCTTCTCACCCGTATGGAACAGCCGCTATGTGGAATCGATACAGATCAGCGCCCTTGAGAGAAGCCGGATAGACCATCGGGGCCAGTACTTCGACAAGGCCGGCATAGTCAGGGACATGGTCCAGAACCACCTCCTGCAGCTTCTGTGCCTCATCACGATGGAACCGCCGGTGAGCCTTGAGGCAGATGATATAAAACATCAGAAAGTCTCAGTGCTGCGGTCGATGAAAATCGAAGAGTACCAGCCATATCAGTATGAAGGTTACAGAGATGAAAACGGGGTCGATCCTGCTTCCAGAACCGAGACTTTTGCCGAATTGAAACTCTCAATCAACAACAGACGCTGGGCCACAACCCCTGTTTATATCCGATGCGGTAAAGCGGTTCACCGGACAAGCACCAAGATCGGGGTACGTTTCCATCCTCTGCCTCAAATTCTCTTTAACCGCAATGGAACCATTCCTCCAAATCAGATTATCTTCAAGATTCAACCCGCAGAGGGAATCATAATCGATATCTCCTCCAAGGTCCCCGGTACAGATGAGAAGATTACACAGAGCCATGTGAATTTCTGCTACCGTGACACTTTCAAAAGCGCTTCCCCCGAAGCGTATCAGAGGCTCATGTTTGATGCTCTCAGAGGTGATCATACTCTTTTTGTAAGCGCTGCCGAAACAGAATGCGCCTGGCTGCTTCTCAGGGACATACTTGATAAAGGAGATCCGCAGGTTTACATTCCCGGAAAACTTCCTGAAAGTAAATTGGAAGTGAACTGGATAGATTTCGACAAATACTCGGGTTTGTGCTCCTGAATTTTTGTCAATGCGGGTACTTCAGGCGGAAAATGGCAATCAGTTCAGAATATTGTAAATTGAAACAGAACCATTATCGTAGATCTTTTTCATCCAGTCAGGCTCACAGATACTTGTGCCCCAGAGGTTTCTTTCTTCAGGACCGAAAAAAACGTATTGAACGTTCAGCTTTTTAACGATCTCTTTTTTTTCTTCAGGATGTGTACCGGGTGAAAAAAAACCGGTCACTTTTTTCTCATTTTCCTTGTAGTGGGGGCTCACACTGTAATGCCCGACAACAGTGCATTCACTCGTAAATTTAGCCAGCCTGTTTGAACTTGAAGGAAGGGCCAGAATGGCCGTTTCTTTCTGGAGGTTGTTTTTTATCCAGTTCCAGGCATTCACCTCATCTTTGCAGGCATAGAACCTGTTTGTATTGACACGTAAAATAAATCTCATACTGTAATAAGCAGTCACTCCGGAATTGCCAAGAATGACCAGTGCCAGAATCACTCCAGTCAGGAGATTTCTGTGTGTTTTATGCTCCAAATTGAAAAATGCAAATCTTCTTGATTTTATCAAAAAGCCGATCAGAATAAGGGGCGATACAAGCGGTACACCTATCTGGGGACTGAAACCAATTGCGGGAATCACCCAACCGATGTATTCCAACCCGAAGATAACAACAAACCATAGACACAGAAATCTTTCTTCAGAACTCAATGGCTGCTTTTTAATATGAAATAACCGGGGCAGGGCAAGAATAATCGCCGGACCGAATGCAAGTAAATGCCACCATGGTTCAGGCAGTGATTTAATGTTATGCCCCTGCATCGACCACCACCTGAAAGTCTCGTTGATTTTAAAAAGCCATGCACTATAAGCAAGTGCTGGAATAGATAAAAAGAGAGGCAGCAGGCGGTACAGCGATTTTTTAAGATCAAATCCTGTGAGAAGCGATTCGATCAACACAAATGAGGGAAAAATCGCAAAAACTGAGAACAGATCATACGGTCTGATAAATCCGTCAAGAGTGAATATGACCGCCGAATAGAGATAAAATTTCCTGTCTTTATTTTTTTCAGCAATCAGATAAAGCGCAAAGCCGATAAGCATCAACCCGTGTGGCAAAGAGAAGTTGGGGTTCGATACAATCTGCTGGAAAGGCTGAACACCACCCCAGACATCATAGGAGAGGACATTCATCCATTCCTTTGATATAAGGCCGGCTTGAAAGGCAGCAATAGAGATGATTCCGAAACCGCCACCCAGGCAAAATAGCAGCATGGATAGAAGCCATCTTCGCATACTTTTAATAAAGATGGTTGACAGGAAAGCAAAACCACCAATAAGAAAAACTGCTCCTGACAGCCGCCATAACTGATATACACCATATTCAGACAGATGAAAAACCCTCATCAGTAATCCAACTGTCAAAAACTGAATGTTAAAAAATACCCCGCCATTGGGGTTCCCTGTCAGACGGTTGTTAAAAAGCACTTTGCCATCATAGGCCTGTCTGATGAAAGAGAAGTACATGTTATGATCATCCAGGTTCATGACCTGACCTAAAAAGTGGTGATCTGGTGGAGATGTCATCCGCGCCGCTTCATAGGGAATCATACTGATTGCAAATGTGATTATAATTAACAACAGTGTAATGAGAAGTTTCTTTTTCATGGTATAAGTACGCCGGATATTGGTAGATAAGCTAAGAACGGCCTCAAAAATCTATGG
>CAYLVN010000304.1:0-4645 GCA_964387115.1 uncultured Fibrobacter sp. | reverse complement strand
ACTGGAGGAGCTGCGTACAATTATTCCAGGTGTACAGGTTTTACTGGCTTTTCTATTGACAGTTCCGTTTGCCGCCGGTTTTGAGGAGGTTGATAAAGCAGGGAAGGTGATTTTCACTGTATCCCTTATGGCCGTGGCACTTGCCGCTATCCTTTTCCTGGCACCTGCCTCATACCACAGGCTGGCCGACCGCAAAGACCGGAGGGGACGCATAAGTTTCGGGGTGAGAGTAACCCTGGCGGGAATGGCTCTTCTGGCCTTGTCAATTACCTGTGCGGTGTTTGTTGTCGTGCGGTTCCTTTTCGGAAGTCTTCTCCTGGCATTGATACTGGCTTCTGCGGCCGCAGCCCTCTCTTTTTTCACCTGGTATCTTCACCCGGTAAAGAACCGCAGACACACCGGGGGAATCTCTGAATCAAGCGGTTAGAACCAGGGTGATTAATCTGGCTGAATCAGGAACTCCCAATATATGCCTGTTGAAATTGACCTGGAATTTGCGCCGGTACGGGGCTCCCCGGATATCTAATGTCAAGTATAGCCGATGAATTTACAGGAGTATGCCATGCCCTTACATACTAATAAACTGATAAACGAGAAGAGCCCGTACCTTCTGCAGCATGCCCACAACCCTGTCAACTGGTTCCCCTGGAGTGAAGAAGCCTTTAATGAGGCAAAGCTGCGTGATGTTCCGGTATTTCTTTCTATCGGATATTCATCGTGCCACTGGTGCCATGTGATGGAGAAGGAATGTTTCAATGATTCTCAAATCGCAGCGCTGCTCAACAATTCTTTTGTCAATGTAAAAGTAGACAGGGAAGAAAGGCCCGATATCGATATGGTTTTCATGGCAGCCTGCCAGCTACTTACAGGAGGCGGCGGGTGGCCTCTTACAATAATTATGACACCCGATAAAGAGCCTTTTTTTGCCGGAACCTATATACCCCGGGAAAGTCGTTTCGGGCGAATCGGATTGATTGAGCTTGTCGGGCAAGTCAATGATATCTGGGGAAAAAAACGCAGAGAGATCTTTGACTCTGCATCCACAATAACCTCACTGCTTCAAGACCAGATGTCGGTTAAAGGCGGCAGTACACAGATCGACAAGAGCATTCTGGGAAAAGCTAAAGAGCAGCTTTTGTCAAAATTCGACACTGAATACGGGGGATTTGGAACAGAACCGAAATTTCCTTCCGCACATAATCTGCTCTTTCTCTTACGTTACTGGAAACGGAGTAAAGAAAAAGATGCTCTTGAGGCGGTGAAGCTTACTCTCGGGTCGATGCGCAGCGGGGGGATTTACGATCATATCGGGTTCGGGTTCCACAGGTATTCTACCGATAGAATGTGGCGCATTCCGCATTTTGAAAAGATGCTGCCTGATCAGGCAATGCTGGCCATGACCTTTGCTGAGGCTTTTCAGGCAACCGGTGATTCTCTTTACAGCCGCACAGCAGAAGAAATATTGACCTGGGTGCTCAGAGAGATGACCGGCTTATCGGGGGGCTTCTACTGTGCCCGGGATGCCGACAGTGAGAACAGTGAGGGAAAGTTTTATCTATGGACAACCGCTGAGATCAGAGAAACTCTTCCGGAGCACGATGCCAGATGGGTAATTGAGACATTTCATCTGAAAGATGGGGGAAACATCCCGGAAAGGGAATCCAGCGGCTTACAATTTAAGAATGTGTTTTATCTGGATGGGTCTGATAAAGAGAAGATTTCCGGCGGGCCGCCGCAATGGGAGAGTATCAGGAGTAAGCTTTTTGAAAAGAGACAGAAAAGAGTTGCGCCATTTAAAGATGACAAGGTTCTTACCGGCTGGAACGGGCTCATGATTGCTGCGATGGCGAAAACAGGGCAAATTCTGGGAAACAATTCTTTTATCGGGGCATCGAGGCAGGCGGCAGATTTCATATTGACCACGTTACGTGAAAAAAATGGCGAACTGCTTCACCGGTACCGTGATGGCGAGGCCGCGATGCAGGCTTACCTGGATGATTACGCATTCATGATCTGGGGGCTTCTGGAACTTTACGAGGCTACATTTGAGGCCGGATATCTTGAGACCGCTCTCGAGCTTCAGCAAATTCAGGATAAACTGTTTCTTGATAAGAAACATGGGGGGTATTTTTACACTTCCGGTAATGCCGAAGAGCTGATCACTAGAACCAAAGAGTTTTATGATGGCGCTGTGCCATCGGGAAATTCCGTCTCCATGCTTAATCTTCTGCGTCTGGGAGGTTTTACCGGAGACCCGCAGTTTGAAAAGGTTGCATCCAGGTTGATTCAGGCATTCAGTGTGCCTCTTAAAGAGAACCCTTCTTTTTGTTGCATGCTTTTATGCGCCTTTGAATTTGCAGTGGGACCGTCTGTTGAGATTGTCATTGCAGGAAGGAAAGAGGGAGAGGATACCCGTGAGATGATTGAAGCCCTGCGCTCGGTCTATGTTCCGGACAAAGTAGTTATTTTCTGTCCTTCTGATGAGCAGGAGCCGCGGATAAATCGCATAGTTAAAAATAGCGATAGATACAGGCCTGTCGATGGAAAGGCAACGGCTTTTGTATGCAGAAACCGGGTTTGCAGTTCCCCGGTAACGGACTCATCAGAAATGCTTGAATTGCTGAGAGGAGGGGTTCTTTGATAACCACGAAATACATAAAGAATAAGAATCAACCAAGAAATACACGAAACACACGAAAATGAGAAAAGTAACTAACAAGATAATCCATAACTTCCAGCACAACATAACACGCATCATTTTTCCAGTATTTCATTTTTCTGCATTCTTCTTTCGTGTATTTAGTGTGTTTCGTGGTTAAAAATCCGACTCCGGAAAAATAACCACGAAAAACAGATGTATTCTGCGGCTAATCTCCTATAAAAATCCCACTGAAACCATTTCGGGTCATTATATTATGGTAAGAGGTCAATTCTGCGGAATAAACTTAATCGATTAACCTGCGAGATTACCACCAATGCTTAAAAAAACCAGAACTGGCAGATTTTCAATTCTGAGTTTTGTTTTACTCCTGATTCCCTCTTTTTGTCTGCATGCAGAGATAATTATTCATATCCAGCACCCCTGGGCCTCGGATTCAGCGCGACTGGCCAATCCGCTTTATATCCAGTCAAATGAGAGCGGGTGGTATCCCGGGAAAAAGATGATTGACGAAGGGGGAAACTGGTTTACTTACACTTTAAAGACAATGACTCAGACCACAAATGACCGTGGTAATTTACGTATTGCACTTTCGTGGATTGGAAATGTCGATCCTACAAATTATGTGTCAAAACTTTCCGATCTTGATCTTGAATTAATAGGACCAGATAGCAGTATTATCGCGAAATCTGCCAGTCTTGTAAATCCTGTTGAAATGATTGCAATTACAAATGCACAAAAAGATCAGCAGTACATTATTCGAATTAAAACTGCTAAAAATGTAAATTATGCCACACCATTTTCAGTAGCATGGGTTAACAGGTAAAAAAGGAGGTCGTAATATGTACCGTTTAGTATTATTAAGTTTAATAATTATGTTTTCATGTAAAGAAAACTCGTCAACAGGCACTAAACAAAATGAAATTAGATTTATAGGTTCTAATTTTATTTATGAACCAAACACTACTTCCGGTTTTCAAAAAAAACCGTTTGCTCAAAAAAAAGGTGACACTTTAATTATAACCGATTATTGGGCAATGTCACAACAACCGGCATTGCAAGCGGAAGCGAATATAATTGGAGATAGTATTATATTGCAATATTCAAGGATTCCTATGTCGGTTGAAAAAGATTGGTCACCGACAGTCGAAACTGTTTCAAAATTTGTTGGAGATTTACCTACAAACATTACACTCTCAATACCACCTGCACCAAAAGCAAGAGAACCATTAGATACAGAGAGGAGTCAGGGTTTTCGTGATGCAAGACAAAGTCTTGTGGAAAAAATTCAGGTGAATTCATTATAATACATAAATTTGAGGAGCCTGCCAATAAAACAGGTAGGTTCCTTTTTCTTCAATTAGAGATAAGACCCGCGCGAGAATAATTGCACCCTAAAAACATCCCATAACATCGGCAGCCCTAAATTTTGCAAAGCTGAACTATGGTATAGTTATTATTATAGTTGCAAAACTTCGGGCGAGTGCCGAAGCCCGTTGTGCAAAATAAACCAGGCAAGAATTGATTATAGGCGCCCGCAAAGACGGAAGGCAATAGAAAATCAGAAAGCGGCGGCGCAGGAAAGAAGCTCTGAAATGCAGAAAGTTGAATATAGATATCTTCAATTGTAGAGAATACTAATCAAGCATTTTGATTATAATAATAGAGGATTCATGATGATAGAAAATATCGCGAACCCAATCTCAACAGGTGGGCTTGGTCCTTACTTTGAAAACCAAGTTCAAGGAGCATTCACAATTTTGATGCTGGCTGGTGGATTTTCACCATGCCTGCCGACATGGCCTATTGTCAAAATCAAATTTCAAGGAAAATATCAAGGGTTTGAAACTGATGACATGATTGTCTATTGTGAAAATCAAACCACAAAAAAGAATGCAAAACTGCTTGCCCAAATCAAACATACCATTAGTATTGTCAACACCGGTTTAATATTTCTGGTTTTCACCGGAAAATTATTTCCGGTTT
>CAYLVN010000303.1:0-4653 GCA_964387115.1 uncultured Fibrobacter sp. | reverse complement strand
AATTATTTGCATACGCAGAGGGGAAAACATCGTAGCCTTTCAGAAGGCAATAGACAGTGTATCCCAGAGGCATGCCAAACTTTATGTAATCACCGGCATCGTACCATCCACCGTCAAGTTTGTTTCCATTGTAGTTGTCGCCGCCGTGAGCCGCATTGGAAAACCCGGAATTTTGATTGTAGCAGGAACCAGAGGCGAGTCCGGCACGCTGATAGCCGTAAAATTTAATCAGGGTATTGTGCAGATCGGTATAATTCTGGCTCCAGGCCGGTACTGCAAATGAGAGCGCTAATGCCAGGAACAATAATTTTTTCATTATATGAAACCTCTCTATTAATATTTTGCCCCAGAAATTGGATTTAATTTCTGGCACTGGTTCAGGTTATCTTCCGTTTACAATAGTTTTAAAAAGTTTCGACCCGTTAATGTTGTCAAGCTTCAACAGCCACATTCCACCAGTCAGATCATTAAAAACCATTTCTGAACAGTGCTCGTTCATTGATCCGCTTTTTACCACCCGACCGTTTGCGCTAATCAGGGAGTAAGCCTTGAAAGCATGGGAATAAGGAAATACTACCTTGAATCCGGCAGGTCTGACTGAGATCACTGGATCAGCGTTATTAATCCGATGCTGGTAAACAGCTCTTTCAGTATTAACCGGGTTATTAGTAAGCTCAAGCCATTCGATACTGTAGCCTGAACCTGTGGTGTTGGTGTATTTGAATTTCAAAACATGCTGTCCGGCGGAAACGCTGATGTTGGTTATTATTGAATTCCAGCCGGTACTTTTCGGGATTCTGACCTCGCCAGCTTTTGTATTATCAACGTAAACCTCTACGGTACCGTCACCTTCTTTTGCCAGACATCTTAAAACAAGTTTGCTGGTTGCGGAGGTGGAGTTGATTTTATAAGAATTCCAGGTTTCGCTGATTAAAGAAGTCACGTTGATGCATTTATTCTTGGCGTTACGGACATCGGCATTGTCTCTGTTAATGAAACTGACATTGGCTGCAGAGACGCTGCCATAATACTTATTGAAAGAGGATGCCGGGAGGGTGTTTGGCATGGTGAATGTGGAATCTGCGGCCGGACCGGCAAGTCCGGCTTTCCATTCCGGCTCGTACTCATCAACATTTGTTGCCTTCAGGAGATTCTGTACGATCTGACCAGACTGGCTGGCGTTTGTGCCGCCGGAAAAGCAGCTTGATGTCTCATGTGATGATACCGACCAGTTGGCCCAGCTTAATTTGTATTTGCCGTTAATGTAGTTGTTGAACCACCAGTTTGTGTTTGTTCCATCTATATAGTTCATTCCATCTCTGCCGCCGTTTGAATGAGTAGTACCCCATTCAGTGACAAAAACTGGAACCTTTCCCAATCCTGACTTCAGATATTCTGCCTCCATACCTCCGGTTCCATCACCATTTTTAACATAGTAAGCCTCCGGACCGTGGCTGGCGGAATAGAAATGGAATGAGTACGCGACATTGCTGAATGGTTTTCCTGAGTTGTCTTTTGGCTGGTCTGCAGCGGCTACGTTAACATATTGTGCATAATAGGGTGTACCAATAATTACGAGGTTGTTTGCCCCTTCCGAGCGAATAGCCTGGGTGACATTTTTCATGTAGCCTTTTATTGCTCCCCAGGTCTTTATGGCATCATCGAGGGTACCTGTTGAGGCACCGCCGGCGGTGATCGGTTCATTAAATATTTCAAAGATGACGTTGGGTGTGTTCTTGTAGGTTCTGGCCTGTTCTTTGAAAAATGTTATGGACTGTTGTTCCTCATTTTGAGCCTCATGTGAGTGCCAGTCAATAATCACATAGATACCTTTAGCAATAGCGGCATCGATAACCGCTTTTACTCCATCCCACCCTTGACCGGGAGCATAGGCAACTCTGACCATGTTGCACTTCCAGGAGTCGACCAGAAAGTCCAGTGTGGCTTTATTATAATATGAATAGCCCGGCCAGTCGGGTCTGCTCCAGTAGAAGCTCATGCCTCTGAGCTGGACGATGTTTCCGTTTTTATTGAGCAGGTATCCGTCGCTGGTTGTCAGAGCGCCGTGCCTTGCAACAGGAGTTTGGGCTGAAATGGAATTCAGTGTTCCAAAAATGAGAGTAGCTGCAAGAAGTCCTTTATGCCAATTTATACTCATTATCTCTCCTTTTTAAGCGCTTGATCAATTAATTCGGGAATGCCATGACCAGATAAATAACCTCATGTACTACTATAGTTGCATTACCGCGCCACTAAGTTCATTGAATTATAAAAACAAACAAATATTTGACAACGTTTTTAAAATAATTATTTTATGTTGGCGGATAAACAGAATCTGCTTAGTTTTTGAGATTAGAGCTATTAAGCAGAATCAGAAGTAAAAAAACGATTTTTCACAGCCAATTGAGTATTTGTGATGACGGTGTCTCTAATCAGGTCCCCATCAAAAATAATTCCCGGAATGAACCTGTCCGCACATCAAACGTACTAAACTGTTTAGACAAAAAATTAGATCTTCTAATTTTCATTTAATTTATAACCTAATCAAAGGGGTTCTTATGAGTCGTTCCACTCTCAAGGCAGGTCTGTTAGGACTGGCATCTGTTCTGACTGCGACTTCGCTTCTGTTCGCGGATTCCGTCCTGGACAACCACGATGACGGTACCAATCAGAATGATTTTCTGTATTACTGGTACTATTACGATGACAATGCGGGTTTGGGTGATGATGACAGGCCCCAGGCTGCTCCCACTTCAACACCTACGGTTATCGGTCCCGGTATTGATTTCACTCTACGTCCCCGTCATGCATTCGGTAAAACCTCTGATACCTATGAAGTAAAAGAATATACTTTTAAAACAGGTGAAGAAGCTGGAAACAAGTATGCCACCTGCCCGTTTGTATTCGGTGAAACATGGGAAACATCTTATGGTACAGGAAAGCCCTACGCCGGTCTTGGTACCATGCTGACAAAAGAAGGTCAAGGTCTGGATATGACCGGTGCAACCGCTGTTAAATTCAAGATCAGGTCACATAAAGGTCCTCTGGCTATTGATTTCAAAATCCAGACACTTGATATCGATCAGGATTCATCATTTGGTTACTACCAGACATCTATTGATGCTACAACCTCATGGGAAGAACACACAATTGCTATTGATGATCTTGCTCAGCCCGGATGGGCAAAAACTCAGGCTCCTTTTGCATTTGATATCACAAAATGCACAAAGATTGCCTGGGAATGTCAGCAGGAAGATAACACAACCACAACCGAAGATGGTATTGATGTCGATGATGTTGAGATTATCGGTTATACCTGGGTTTCTCCTTTCCTTGCCAAAAATGTTGTGCCGGCAGCTTCAAGCACTCTTCCTACCACTAAAGAATTTGCTACATTTGAAAAGAAACCTTTCCACGAATCTCCTTTGGGATCATACTGGTACGCTTACAATGATGCAGCGATCAATGGTACAGCACAGGTTTTGAGCGGCGCGGTAGCAGATCCTTTGACCAGTCAGCTTTCTCTTGAGTTTGCTGAAAACAGCGGTAGTGCTGGTGCTGGATATGGTGCCGGACTTACATACGTTCTCGGCCCGTCAGTTATTAAACCAGGTACAACAACCTCAGTTCAGTCATTCGTTGGTATAGGCGTCAACCTCTACGATTCTGCACGTCAGCTTTACTGGGATGGTTCGAAAGCTACCGGTGTCTATTTCCACTATATGACAGACGGTGATGCAAAGACTGCTGTACTGGAACTCAGCGATATCCATGATGTTGCCGATGCAGCAACACCCACTAAAACCGAATCAGAGCGTGGTCCCGGTGTTATCTGGTTTATCGACCTTCCTGCAACTGGTGGTGAGTGGTGGGCCGCTGAGGTAAAATATACTGATCTGAAGATCCATGAAGAATGGGAAGGTGCAGATCCGATTCCGCTCGACAAAACCAAACTGGCAAAACTGCAGTTTAAAGTACAGGGCGGTGAGGGCGTTGGTGGTACAATAGCAGTTGATAATATTTACTTCCCTGGTGCCACTGTATACAGCTGGGATCCAAACTCTGTTAAACTTGCTGCTCTTTCATCAAAGGCATCAGCTCTGAAGGCCTCTTATGCCAACGGTGCAGTTAATGTTAACTGGAACGGTGCAAAGCTGACCAGCGGCAAAATCAGCATTGTTAACGGAATGGGTTCTGTTGTTGCCACATCTTCTATTTCAAAAGCAGGCAAGCTTTCACAGAAGTTCTCTGCACAGAAACTTTCTGCAGGAATGTACTTTGTAAGGCTTAACGCCACTGATGCAAAAGGTAAGACTGTAGCAATACAGACTCCTGTGCATATTGTAAAGTAAGTTAATCCTGTTCAGGCAGGTATTAGAGCCGGGTACAGAGATGTGCCCGGCTTTTTTTGTGCGTGTCAGGCAGGGGGGCGCAGTCAAGGTTAGTAAATGGTTTCAATTCCCAGAGGACTCCTCAGAGATGAAAGAGTGATTTATCTCTCCGTTAACTCCTGAATTCACCTCTGTGGTGAACATTGGGTTGCAGGGTTCCGGAACGCCTTCCTCAGAGATGATTTAGTGCCAGGACCAAGGTTCCTTTTTCACCTCAGGGATGAAAAAGTGACAATGCAAAATTCCCAAATTCATCTCTGAG
>CAYLVN010000302.1:3779-4661 GCA_964387115.1 uncultured Fibrobacter sp. | reverse complement strand
ACCATAATTGCAAATTCAGAGGGACTCAGAGATCTTGCATTGAAAGCAGATCCCGGGTTTGACATCAAGATAATTAATAATGGTGTTGATACTGATTTTTTCTTCCCGTCAGTAGAGAAACAGAATGATCCGTTTGTTTTCCTTTTTGCCGGCAGGTTCTGTGAACAGAAAAATCTTGGTATCCTGTTAAAAGCTTTTTCGAAAATCAACTGCAAATATAAAGAAACCAGATTGATACTCCTTGGAGACGGGCCTTCCCGGAAATCTCTTGAGAATCTTGCAGAAAGCCTTAATGTCAGTAACTCAACAAGATGGGTTAACTGGTGTTCAAAAGAGGAACTACGGTCATATTATCAGACTTCACACTGTTTTATAAACCCTTCGATCAATGAGGGTATGTCAAACGCAGTACTTGAAGCGATGGCGTGCGGGCTGCCGGTTCTGGGTGGAGATTGCATTGGAAACAGGGAAATCATTTTCAACGGAGAGAATGGTTTTTTATTCAACCCGCAGAACAGCACAGAGCTGTCCGAGAGAATGAGATTGTTTGTAGAAGACAGAAATTGCGGAAGACAAATGGGTGAAAAAGGCAGAGAAATCTGCCGCGAGCGTTTCTCCTGGCCGGCGCTTACCGATCAGCTTATATCTTTAATAAATACTGGAGATTAGCTAAGATGGATCAATTTGATTTCGGGAAAAACTGGTTATCCTTTTCCACCAAGGCACTTACAGAAGTGCGCATAAAGGCAGCCCGAAAGGAGTTCGAAGGATTATTCGAGGGGATTTTACTGAACGGCAGGAAATTTCTGGATATCGGGTTTGGCTAGGGGTTATCTCTTCTGATTGCCTGTGAATCGGGTGCAGAAGTCACAGGATGCGACA
>CAYLVN010000302.1:3428-3769 GCA_964387115.1 uncultured Fibrobacter sp. | reverse complement strand
AATACTGGAGATTAGCTAAGATGGTACTTTTTGCAGCCAAAATTTTGGTGACCGGCCGCAGTCCTTTCCGCCAACAGATGTGGATGGTGTTTCTCCACAATGTAATTGACTGGGTAGGAGGATATCCTTACGAATAAAATGCAAAATCTCAGTTCATGCCGCTACCACTCTGCCAATAGCCTCCTAACTGTTACAAAACTGTCAATGTTCGGTCCTGCTTGAAACAGGTAATAAATTTAAAAATGCCCCTGCAATTGCTCCGGTCATCTGAATCGAATATATAAGAAGTGAAACGGCAATGGCCGGCTCCCTTCCTATCCCCAGAATGTAAAGAATTCCTA
>CAYLVN010000302.1:2752-3418 GCA_964387115.1 uncultured Fibrobacter sp. | reverse complement strand
TTAGAAGCAGTATTGATGTCAATCCCATTATCCAGCACCAGTCAATGAATGACACATCAGGAAGAATGCCTGATGCAAGAATTAATACTATAACGGCTCCAATCAGTTGGTAAAGAAATGCCAGCGTAAAAAAGGGAATCCACTTTCCCCATCCCCTGAATTCATCAGCAGAAAATCCTGAGAGCCACGAAAGTACCTTTTTAAATTTGTCAGATTGAAGAGCCGGAATGTCACGTATGTGTCTGATATTTTTTACAATAAAGACTATTCCAATGGCCAGAACGCAGGCTGAAATAAGTGAAATAACGCTGACATTATAAAAACCAGGTGGAATCTGCTCTTTCATAGGTGAAAAAGCGAGGCAGAGAAAGGAGATAACAAGAAGGCTGATCAGGCCTGAAAAACGATCATAAAAGGTCAAGGCCACCCATGAGCCGGTCTTGTTGCCAAGCTTCCTCATTTTATAGATTCTTACTGCATCACCGGAGAGCTGGCCCACAAGAAGCATTGAGTAAAAATTGGCTACAACGGTCCACTTGAAGAGGCCTGATAAGGAAACCCCTTTTGCAAAGATACGCCATTTTACAGAAGAGACCAGATGAGCTGTAAAGAAAAGCAGTACACCGACAGTCAACTGTAACGGATTTACCGACTTGAGCGCATCTG
>CAYLVN010000302.1:0-2742 GCA_964387115.1 uncultured Fibrobacter sp. | reverse complement strand
CCGTAACGTCCTGTGTTCCAGAGTATCTTTTTAAATACTATCTTTTTTCCTGGTTTCATAAGCAAAGGACATCGTATCAATTATTTGCTCATCTAAAAGTAAACCCGTGCTTTTTCAGGTCGTCTCCCCTGAAAACCCAGGCAGTAACAAATCCCCGGAAGCTGATTACATCGTATGGAGGAACATTTTCAGGGAATGAAAGAGGAGATTGAGTAATTCCCATGCGATTCATGATATAAAAATCATTTTCTGTATACCCTAAAACTTTACAGGTATCAAGTCCCAGAAGAACTGCATCGTTTTTTCTGTACAACCATTCCCCCATATAATTGTGATAGATTTGTACACCAGAAAGTTTTCTGTTACTCTCTGATAGTCTTTTTTCAATTCTCTTTCCAGCTATTGAGATCTCCTCACCCCATCCCATCCATGATGGATTTAGTATTCCCTTTGAGGGGCTCATGTTGTAGAGCTGTGAATAGTTGGACCAGACAGGACGAAAAGCAGCGTAAAGCGGTCTGAATGGCAGTACCTCAATCAGAAGCAAACAGATTACGGCAACTGCTGTAATTCTCGTTTTTTTTCCAGAAATATTTATATCTTTTTCAATAAGTTTGTACACATTAACAAGAGTTAACAGAAGTAGAAAAAGGTTAAAGTATCTGTTTCCTACAGGGGCTAAAAACAGCCCAAATGCAAAGGGGACAAGAAGAACTGCGGTATAGGTTATTTCCAATACCGGTGATGAAGTTTCTTTTCTTTTCTGAAAGAATAAAACAGCATTGAATAAAGCAAGGAAAACAACTGTTGTCGGAATCGCGTTGAAAAATACAGTGTATGCCCAAAAGATAGAGATAATTATATGGGTAGCCGCATTGCCTGCGCCGAAATGAATAAAGGAATTGTTAAAAGATACAGGAGGTAGATAAGATCCGGAAAGAGGCGGATTAAATGGTCCCAACCGGGCATCAATGAAAAAAGTACCACACATTCCGCAAATCAGCAAAATAGTAAAGAGAAGGTAGTTGATTAGAGGTAATCGGTTTAGCAGCAGTTTACCGGATATCTGAACCCATTGTGTGTTACTGGCTTTTCTCAATATTAACATAACAGAAATATTAAGTAATACGAGAACTAACGACAGGAGTGTAGCAAATACAGGAATATAAAGAATGTTATTGAAAGAATTTGCTGCCAACATTTCTGACATATTAATTCCAGCAAGTCTCAATACCGGCCACAGTCCGGAAATCAGAGGATAAAACAGATTAATCACATTCGAATCTGGAATCTCGCTCTTATTGACATAGGCTACAACAGAAAAAGTAAACAGAATAGTCAATAGTGCTATAATTGCTGCTTTAAGAGAATTGAGAGATACATTCTTAATCAGTGAAGCCGTGTTTTCAATGCCGGATTTCCAGGAAACCATAAGCGGCACCAAGCAAAGGCAGACGCATAGTATCGGTGAGGAGATGAGTTTTTCCTGAGCTCCAAGAGTAGCTGAAATGATACTCAGGTAAAGCCGGTGATTGTCACCTTTCTGCCACCCTGCGGCCAATAAAACCAATGCGAGTGTACCAAAGAGCATTGAAAGAGAATCATAGTTAATTATTTTCTGGGCTATAATTACAGTAGGCAGCAGCATCACAGCAAAAAAAAGGAGCGTATACGCAAACAGAAAATCATCTTCTTTTTTAAAAATCCGCACCATATTATCAATTATCAGAAGTATGACGATAAAACCTATAATCCAGTGAAGCGATTTCCCGAACAAAGCCAGAATATCTAGCGAAAAACCGGACGATGCTTTCAAAGCAGTCAGCGGCAAACCCACAACAAGATCTGTGGTGCGAAACGCCCCTAACTGCCACATTTTCAGTGTGTCCGTTGACAGGTTCAACGGTTCATATACCATGTAGGATTCATCACAGGTTAGAAAGGTATTCATGGATTCGATTGACATGACCATAACAGGAATAGTTACGATACTGAGCAGGAAAACAGCTCTGAACCCGGCTTTTTTCTTATAAAGGTAAGCGATCTGTAGTATAACAGCGGCAAGGACAGTGGCAATTTCAGTAAGTTTTACCAGCATGGCTATTTTTTCCTGATTACAAGCAGAAATGGTGTTTCCCAGTGAAATACCTTTCCCAGCGATATAATCAGACTGGTTAAGCCGCAGTAATTAACAATCTTCAGTACTCTTTTCAGTTTTCCAAGCATCGCCCATTCTGAGAAAGAGAGTGATTTCATACGCTCTACCCACAGACTCTGCCCCCAGTCCAGCACCTCAACAGAATCCAGGCAGGGAGAGAGCCATTCACGAATTTTTTTATATGTAACCAGCTGAAGTGTATCAACAAACGATGGATCACGTCCCATGCACATGACAATTAGTTTAAGAAGCCATGCAGGGCTGTACGGAGGCATGAAAATACCGTAATGTCCCTCCCACCAGGAGCCGTAGTTTGGGATATTATGTATAATGTATCCACCGCTTTTTGCAACCCTTACAGATTCAGCGAAAACTTTGGCCGGGTCCTTTACGTGCTCAATGACATTTGAGGAATAAACGATATCAAATAAACCATCCTCATATGGAATATCTTCGCCGCACCCTATTCTTATCGGGTTATCTTCAATGCCCATTTCCTTTAGAACAGAGAGGCTTATGGGGTATGAGCCGCGAAACTGCTCAGAAGGTTCAACACCAAAGGCTTCCGCACCAAATCTCTTTCT
>CAYLVN010000301.1:0-4718 GCA_964387115.1 uncultured Fibrobacter sp. | reverse complement strand
TCTTTCTCTCAGCAACTTCGTCAAAACCCAGTTGAACTGCTGAATAACCATCTTTCTCGGAGGTCTTAAGCTGGTGTACGATATTATTGCCGGCCTGAATCACAGTAACCGATATCGCTCTTCCAGCCTCGTTAAACATCCTCGTCATTCCAACTTTTTTACCAATCAAACCCTGCATATTACACCCGTTTTTTAAGGATACTGTTTCAGGCCACTTATACTTTGATCTCTACATCAACACCCGCAGGCAAATCCAGTTTCATCAGAGAATCGACTGTCTGCGGAGTCGACTCCAGAATATCTATGAGTCTCTTATGAATGCGAGTCTCAAACTGCTCCCTGGACTTTTTGTTGACATGCGGAGAACGCAGTACCGTGTATACCGTCTTTTCGGTAGGCAGAGGTATTGGCCCGGAAATGCGAGCGCCAGTACCTTTGGCCGTACGTACGATATCAGACGCCGACTTGTCCAGAATATTGTGATCAAACGATTTTAAACGAATCCTTATTCTTTCGCCCGGCATGAATCTATGCTCCTTTTCTTCATCTTCATCTTCATCTTTTTTCCGTTATATTCTGCCAATTCGCCTCAGTATCTCTTCCTGAACAGCTTTTCCGGCAACCTCATAACGGTCAAATTGCATTGTATAGATAGCTCTTCCCTGTGTCAGGGATCTAAGCGCAGTTGCATAACCAAACATTTCAGATAACGGAGCCTCTGCATCAACTACTTGAGCGTCTTTACGATGAGAGATTCCGATAATTTTACCCCGCCTTCCGTTTAAGTCGTTTATGACCGACCCCATAAATTCGGAAGGGACCACAATCTCAATTTTCATCACTGGTTCAAGAATCGCTGGCGATGCTTTTGCACAGGCTTGTTTAAAAGCCATAGTACCCGCAATTTTGAATGACATTTCAGTGGAATCTTCTTCACTGAAAGCTGCATCTTTCAGAGTTATTTTTATTCCCGCCTGCTGGAACCCTGAATACATTCCTCCGCCTGTGGATTCCTCAATACCCTGTCGAATCGCTGATACAAAAGCAGATGGGATGACTGTCTCATTTAAAGTACTTATAAACTGTATACCATTCGATGCACTTACAGGTTCAACTGATATTACCACCCTGGCATACTGACTTTTTCCGGCAATAAGCTGAGAAAATTCAAAATCTTCAACAGCCTTGGAAGTTATCGTTTCTTTGTAGGAAACCTGAGGATTTCCTACATGCACACCCACATTGAATTCCCGTATTAATCGGTCAACCAGAATTTCGAGATGAAGCTCACCCATACCGGATATGAGCCTCTGTCCTGTTTCTGAATCAGTTTTTACCCTACAGGTTGGATCTTCATCAACCAGTCGCTGAATTGCTACATTTAATTTTTCCTCATCAGCGGTACTTTTAGGTTCTATGGATCTCCAAAGAACCGGTTCGGGAAAATCCATTCTTTCAAAAACAATAGGAAAATCCGGATCACAGAGGGTATCACCCGTAGTTGTATCCTTCAATCCTACCAGAGCCACTATATCTCCTACCTGCATAAACTGCTCTGCATGTCTTCTATTAGAGTGCATTCGGAATATGCGGGTAACTTTCTCTTTTGTTTTTGTGCGAGGATTAATATAACTGTCTTTAAAACCAGCTCTGCCTGAATAAACCCTGGCATAAGATAAATTTCCAGCATGTGTGTCTGAAGCTGTTTTAAAGACAATAGCAGAAAAAGGCTGCTTAAGATCAGGTAATCGCTCTTTTTTCTCCCCCGTAGATGGATCTGCACCTTTTATAGAACCACGATCCAACGGGGATGGAAGGAAATCAACAACAGCATTTAGCACCTGTTGGACTCCCTTGTTTTTAAAAGCCGACCCACAAAGCACCGGGCAAATCTTGTTCTCAAGAACCGCAACCCTTATTGCACTGACTATCAACTCAACACTGACCGGTTTCTCCTCAAGAACCTGATGCATAAGATCATCATTAAAATCAACAACTTGCTCAAGCATCTGTTCTCTCTGTATCTTTGCCTGCTCCAGCTCATTCTGAGGTATTTCCTCTTCCAGAACTTTTACACCGAGCGACTCTTCATCGTATCGGTA
The DNA here is from genome assembly GCA_964387115.1 of uncultured Fibrobacter sp. Classification (GTDB taxonomy): domain Bacteria; phylum Fibrobacterota; class Chitinivibrionia; order Chitinivibrionales; family Chitinispirillaceae; genus JAAYIG01. The sequence continues at coordinate 2,616 of CAYLVN010000301.1, read as the reverse complement.
AGCCTTCATACGTATCAGATCTATTACTCCCTCAAACCGATCTTCTTTTCCAAGGGGGATCTGAACCGCCACAGGCCTGGCCGCAAGCTTCTTCTTCATTTCATCAATGACATTGAAGAAATCGGCTCCAATTCTATCCATTTTATTAACAAAGGCGATTCGAGGAACGTTGTATTTGTCGGCTTGACGCCAAACAGTCTCAGACTGGGGTTCTACGCCTCCAACCGAATCGAACACGGCAACTGCGCCATCCAGAACTCTCAAAGAACGCTCTACTTCAATTGTAAAATCCACATGCCCGGGAGTATCGATAATATTTATCCGATGTTCTCTCCAGGAACAGGTAGTCGCTGCTGAAGTAATAGTAATACCTCGTTCACGCTCCTGTATCATCCAGTCCATGACTGCATTACCGTCATGAACCTCACCCATCCTGTGCAGTACCCCGGCAAAAAACAGGATACGCTCAGTTGTAGTGGTCTTGCCCGCATCGATATGGGCCATAATGCCGATATTTCTGATTTTATCAATAGAAACTGGTTCTTCCATATTAAACCCTTATCAGCATCGTCATCCTGTATTAAAAGACCACTACAGGAAAATCAAAGAACATCTCACTACCAGCGGAAATGCGCGAACGCCTTGTTCGCCTCCGCCATCTTGTGAGTATCAATCTTCTTTCTGACCGCACCACCTTCATTCTTTGACGCCTGAATGAATTCGTTGGCCAGTTTTTCAGCCATATTCTTTTCGGACCGCTCTTTTGAATAATTAATGAGCCAGCGAATCGCCAGAGAAGTCCTTCTCTCAGCCGGAACCTCGATTGGAACCTGATAGTTAGCACCACCGATACGGCGAGACTTTACTTCAAGAACAGGCTTAACATTTTCAACAGCTTTCTTGAACACTCCCATTCCATCCTGACCAGTACGCTCTGCAATCAGATCGATAGCATCGTAGAAAACACCCTCAGCAAGACGCTTCTTTCCGCACCTTACCACGTTGTTCACGAACTGGGTAACCAGCGTGCTGTTGAATTTCGGATCAGGAATGAGATCTTTCTTTACTGCTTTCCTTCTTCTTGACATATTGATCCCTTATTTCTTTGGACGCTTTACACCGTATTTTGAACGACTGCGTTTGCGATCCGCAACGCCTTGTGTATCGAGAGCACCGCGAATGATATGGTAACGCACTCCGGGGACATCTTTTACACGACCACCCCGGATCAACACAATCGAATGTTCCTGAAGGTTATGACCTTCTCCAGGAATATAGGCATTCACTTCCATATGGTTCGTCAAACGTACACGAGCCACCTTCCGCAGTGCGGAATTAGGCTTCTTGGGAGTAGTTGTAAACACTCGCGTACAAACACCGCGACGCTGTGGGCACTGATGCAAAGCCGGAGACTTGCTCCTGTTCTGCGGGCTCGTTCGCCCTTTACGAATAAGTTGACTGATCGTAGGCACCTGTCATCCTCCAAATAAAAGACAGTCTCATAAAATAATAATTAGAAATCAAAAATCAAACAGATTTAGAAAACATTTATTAAAATTGTTCACCAATATCTACAAAATCTTCATTTGTATCATGTTCCTCAACCGAAGATGTCTCAGTTTCCAGGTTTTTTACCCTTAAACTGCGGTAAATTCTGGATCCCGTACCTGCAGGAATGAGGTTACCCATGATCAGATTTTCTTTAAGTCCGTTGAGTTTATCGACCTTTCCTTCGACAGCAGCCTTTGAGAGAACCTTTGTAGTCTCCTGGAATGATGCTGCACTAAGAAATGATTCGGTAGTTAAAGAGGCTTTTGTGATACCAAGCAGCAGCGGTTTGAATGTAGCAGGCTCACCGCCTTCTGCAATCACCCGTTCATTAGCTTCACGGAGTCTCTTTTTCTCCACATCGTCACCTTCAAGGAATTCTGTATCACCTGCTTTTTCAATTCTTACTTTTCTAAGCATCTGGGCAACGATTACTTCAACATGTTTATCGTTGATAGTAACACCCTGTAAACGGTAAACAGCCTGTATTTCGTCGAGCAGATACTGCTGAACAGCATTTTCTCCCTTAATTCTGAGAATATCATGCGGATCGATTGAGCCTTCGCTCAGCCGGTCTCCAGCTTTTACTCTGTCACCCTCATGGACGCGCAGATGTTTTCCAAGAGGAATAAGATAATCTCTTGCTTCACCCTGCTCATCCCTTACAGTAACTTTTCTGCTTCCACGCTCGTTCTCTCCGAATTCAACAAATCCGTCAATTTCCGTAACAACAGCCGCATCCTTGGGCCTGCGTGCTTCGAAGAGTTCAGCAACTCTGGGCAGACCGCCTGTAATATCCCGTGTCTTACTGCTTTCTCGGGGGATCTTGATTATAACATCACCTTCTTTGACTTCCGCACCCTCCCTGAACTGCAGATATCCACCTGTAGGAACAGAGATGTTTGCGACTCGTTTATCATCCTCACTCATAATCTGAATATGTGGGTGCAAACGACGTTCGCGATGTTCAACTACAACAAGATTCGTTATCCCGGAACGCTCGTCATAAAGCTCTTGAACGGTTTCACCTTCGACGATATCGTGGAAATGAATTTTTCCGCCCTTAGT
>CAYLVN010000300.1:0-4742 GCA_964387115.1 uncultured Fibrobacter sp. | reverse complement strand
CTTCAAGTACTGTCACAATTTATTTTTGTTGTCAATGTAAACAGGCACAGAAAAATAAAAATAGTTAACAAAAAGAATCTCGGCTACTTTCTTTTTAGAAAACACGCTTCTTTAGGAAATGTTGGGTAAAATAGAATTATATAATTTGAAGTATGAAAGGTCAAATAAGGTTTTCGGTAGATTTTAATCCAATGTTGAAGGCAGGCCTGAAACAACCATATTCACTCAGTCTGAATAATCCCCTCCGCCATATCCACAACTTTAGCCTTATCAACTCTCCCGAGATCCCATTTCCAGAGCCCGTGTTCTCCGCTTGAGATCGTAAATCCCAGCGGATCTGTAGTCCAGGCACTCATGCGGGGGGTTGCATCTTTAGTCATAAGCCGGCCCAGGTAAAGCGGTTCACCGAGAAAGAGAGGGGAGTCTTTTATGACTGGAAGAGCTATGAAAACCGGTTTTAACATATCATTAGTCTCATCTTTGAATACCAGCCAGGAGCCGTCAGGGGAGAACTGAAACCCGGAATAAGATTTACATGTTACAGGTGGAATGAGGGAGAGAGAATCGGTGAGAATAGGGATTATCTGTTTTTCGGGGTCTGAGATATCCCAGCGGAGGAGATAGAGAACGTGCCTGTCTCTTTCTTTTATTACCGGTTTCCTTGCTTCTTCATAGACTTCATTTGGAAGGCTGTGAATTGAATCCCAGTCAACCTTTTTACCCTTCTCTACTATTAAGCCCAAAGGAAGGGTCGGATGAATAATAAATTCTTTGATTCTCCGCCAATTGCGGCTGTTGTTATTAAACACATCTGCAAAAGGGTGTTGGAAAGGCTTGAGGTTTGAGTCGTGGCAGGGGATCCTGTTGGAGTCAACATCGTAGGTAAAGATAAGGTCATTATGCAGTTGCCAGGGGATTTTATAGCCAATCGTACTTATACCTGCATTTAAAAAGCCTTCATCTTGAATTGAATCATTGTTGATTAATCTTACCAAGTGAAGAAAATCTTCGCTGCCCTTTCCGTAATAGGGGCCTTCCCGCAATAGCAAATATTTCCCTTCACCTCTGTTTCCCAAAGGTCTCAATCCTGTGATCAAATCATCGAGGTTGTAGGTTATAACCGGTGTAACTACTTTACCGGTTTTGATGTTAGCGATTACTGCCCACCTTGATTGAGTATAAGCAATTTCCTCATCAGAATAGACATTACAGAACCCGAACTTATAAGCCCCATTTACATGCTTGAGAAAATTTTTAGCGACTATATCATATTCAATATCATTATCTGTAAATCGCATTATGGTTATGGCATTATCTATGTCAATCGTTCCAAGGGCATTTTTGACCGGTACTGCAAATATATTCACGACTGGGTATTTAGGAGCAAGCGTCTGGGGTACAAATACCCGTTTCCCGTTATGTCTTAAAATCATATAATCAGGCATGTAGGGTTTCTCCTTGGAGAGGTTACTGCCGGGGATGTAGATACAGTACAAGTTTATAAGAAATGTAAAAATTATAACAACTTGGACAATCCTTTTATCATGGGTCATAAGCATATCTCTATTTGTTTTTTTGCAATAGGTCAAATTTGTTCAGCTGGTCTTTGATTTTATTTACTTCTCCAGTGACTTTTAAGAGACTTTTGAAATTACTATCCACAGCCTTTTCATTCGCCTCTTCCTCTTCAAATTTTTTTCGCATATTTTCAAGCTTGGTTTGCTCTTTAAATCCATAAAACTCCCACGGATTAATCAATGCAAACCTCAACCAGAATGTTCTGTCTATGCTGTCCAGAAACTTTTTAATCTCTTTGCAGTACTGCCCGTATTTACCGCCGCGTTTTCTGGTGATGAGTGTCAAATACCAGTCTGTACCGAATATAATCTTGTGCTTGAGGTGAGAGTACCTTTTGTCATCAAGACTGCAGAGAAAGTTTCCAAATGAATCCCGCACCTCGCCGTTGCCTTTCTCCATTGTGTTTCCCAGATTAAAACAGGAGATATCAGTATATACATGGGGATACTCTTTTGTTAAATCAATTATGCTCTCTATCCATTCACTCGGCAGCTGATCAGAGCTCCATTTTTCCAATCTTCCCCTCCGCCATTCATCACCGCCAAAATGTGCAAGGCAGAGTCGCAGTTCCGGGAAATGTTTCAGCACTTTCCGCCACTCTTCCGGATGAACATAATTTTTGAAAAAGTGGTTCATATCAGGATCATAAAGCTTATCATCTATTATTCTCCTGTGTTTTTTTATCATACTGTCGGAAAGTTCTGCAAAGGGCCCTGGAGGTGGAAAAGGCCTTTTCCTGTCAGCATGGATTTTTATCAATTTATTCTGCTGAGCCACTTTCCCGTCGTAAATTCTCCTGTAATGGTACCCTTCAAATTCAATGTAAAATGGAGCATCATGGGTACACATGCCTCCAGGTGAACAGTGAGTCAGGATTGGGATTTTCTCCGATTCGCATCTGTCGTAAAACTCAGGAAGAAAATCGCAGAGCGGATCAAAGGGTTTGTGCCCAAGCGGAGGGTACATCTTGAAACCTCCGAAAATCCCTGGATTCGTTTCGGTCGCGATCTCCCTGAATGGCTCATCCCACGGCCCGTATTCTAAGGATTTCAAAGATTCTTTTCCAGCAGCAAGCCGCCAGCGCCTGGGATCGTAAAAGAACAGGGGTATGAGTTTAAATGTATACTTGGCTGCAGATGCCTTAGTCTCTGAATGCTGCACTTGCCATCTTTCCAGCTTTAAAGTGTCTGAATTATCAAACTCATGCGCAAGGCAGACCCTGATGTCCTCATGTTCCTCACACTGTTCCATCCTTGACCCGGATTTTCTCCTGAAATAGAAGAGACCTTTTTTATCTGTACGATAAATCGGGAGGCCCTTGTAACCTGCGATATGCGCGTACTCCATATCCATCATCGCCACTATCATAGGGGAGATTACCGGTGTTTTATTCTCGTAAATATCCTCGAAACGGTCCGGGTTTTCAAAGTCGTGGCTGTTTGTGACCAGTTGATAAAGAATTTTATTATCATTAACTGCCCTGTCTGCTATACTGGCAGTTGATTCATTCTGAACCTCAACTCCTTCTTTAAAGCCAAGAACCCCTAAACCCGCTTCCAGTGCCTCTCTTTTCCTTATGATCGGTTTCTGCCCCAGTCCCGGTGAAACCTGGGCATAAAGCAGCGGCAGCGGTGTGCATGAACCGCTGTTTATATGCATGTGCCCGTCAATGATACAGGATGCCTTGATATAATCAACCGGATGCGCGGAAACAGCATCATTGGGACTGCCTTCATAACAGATAATCTCTTTATCAGACATGGTGTCGAGCCCTTCAGAGTCTGGTAACTGTTGAGAAAACTTTCAGGGAATACCTGTGTTGCGATTTATGTCAATTAATCAATGTCATTATTCAATATCCTTGATGGAAAAAACAGCCTTGCAATTGTAATCCACTGAAGATCCTTTCACCGCCTGTCCCATGAAACCGGAAAACAGATACTTTTACAAACAAAATTTGTAAAAAACCATTACCGACTCCTTTCCGGGGCTTCAGTGGTAATGTAATCACCATTGAATGATAACGGAAGAACAGCTGTACGGCTGATTCTTCATGAATCGAATCCTGTCAAATATCAGGTGTTAAATTTCCTCCTTTGCAGTTTCGCAATAATCTTTCTGAAAACACTCATCGCACTCAACACAACATCCGTCAAAGATCACGAACCTGGTGCTCGTTGAGTCAACCTCTACTGTCTCTGAAAGGAGCTCATCGACAATATATTTATAAAAGAGACTGTCAGGAAGACCATCCGCAAGTGCAACCTCAACATGATTTTTCAGAAGGATTTCATAGATGTCGTTAATTTTATCTTCAAGCTCCTTCTCACTCATCTCCTCCAGAGATGGAAATTTGTACCCGGCAGGAAAAAAAGATCTGATCTGGTGAGAGGTGAGACCAAGCCCTTCCATCTCCATATAGTACTTCAGCTTCTTATTGAATTTAACAGGATCCGCCTTTTCCTTTGGATTAAAGGAGATTCCTGCTTTACGGAGCTTCTTTTCCATCAAGAAATTCTCAGTTGATAAATTGACAGTTTCGTTGCTATTGCTTTTGTAGCTGCCGTCAAAAATCATACATCCCTCCTGAGTTAAGTTTGTTTGAAACACCATGTTTTCGTGGATACAGTTACTTTTGAGAAAACTGAATAAATCAACTGCATTCTCCTGTTTTCAGGAGCTGAATTGCTTTTTTTCGGGAATTGTTTTTTCTGGAGAATAATTTCCAGCCTGCAAACTGAAATGCCTGTTGATAGTTTACTTAAGCATTCAATTTAATGGCCGGATTGAGAATACAGATGGAAATGCTCTGATGAGCTTTTTTTAATCTAAATGTTGGGTTGGAAAGAGGCAATATTTACATCGTTTTATCATTCATTTTAACCGCTGCCGAACCAAATTACTCAAATAATTCCTCTTGTAAGATCCGGGACAGGAAATCCCGGGTTGACATAGACGAATCTGCTTCGTGGCAATCTCCGCTGGAATGTCGATAATCCTGCATGCTTGAATTATTCCAGGCTACAACCCGTTTTAATCTACCTATAATAATCAAGAATAGGGAGTTTTTGGAAGAGGGTGCCCCCAATACAATAGATTATTAGAAATAAAGATTTTTTGGAAGAGGGTGTCCCCAATATGATAGATTCTTAGAAATAAAGATT
>CAYLVN010000299.1:0-4749 GCA_964387115.1 uncultured Fibrobacter sp. | reverse complement strand
GGTTAAGTTTATTAAATGCAGCTTTAAAAAATGCTGCTTTTATCAATCAAGATTTTTCAAGACAGACTTTATTAATTGCGACGTTTCTTTATCCGATTTTTCTGAATCATTCTGGAAAAAATCATCAATAACCGAAAGCAATGCTGTTGGTGGAAAATTTATAAAAAGCTGTTTAAAACAGACCAAAATGGCCTTTAGCATTTTTGATTACAGTAATTTCGCCAATTCCGTATTAGATGAATGCAATCTTGATAGTTGTAAGTTCAATGAAAGTTCATTTGCAGAATCAAAACTTTTAAAAATATCACTCAAAGAAATAACATTTAATGGTACTGACTTTTTCAAAACTTCACTTAAAGGAATTGATCTTTCAGATTCTCTGATTGATAATATTAGAGTATCCGATAATCTTTGTGAGTTAAAAGGAGCCAGGGTAAACTCAGAACAGGCACTTGCACTCATTCGGGTTTTTGGAGTTGAAATATTATGGTCGCACAGTGAATTGAGATAACATTAATAGAAGGTACCAATATGTTTTGCCCAGACTGCAGAAGCGAATTCAGAGGTGGATTTACACATTGTAAAAAATGTGATAAAGAGCTAATCGAAAAATTAGATCCCCTCCCAGAAGACAAACCAATTGAATATGAATACGCGGAAATGATCACAATTGCTGAAACGACAGAACTGTTCGACATCGCTCTTGCAAGAGGTGCTTTGGAGAGTGCAAATATCCGGTTTGTTATTACAAATGAATTTACCCAGAACCTGATAGCGCCAAGCGGCTTCTCTGGATTTGGAAATCCAATTACAATATCAAAAATAATGGTTGAAAAAGGAAAAGAGGATGAAGCCAGATTGATTTTAGAAGGTATTGTGGCTGATGTAACATCCAGGGGAAAAAGCGGTAATGATGAGTCAGGTATTGAAGAGGAATAGCCGAACGTAATCGGATTTTCACATTAAAACCATGGATGCTTATTATTACTGCATCGGCTGTATAACCAGAAGTTTCACCGTAAGGAAACTGTGTTCTGGCGGGTGCACCAATAAAAAAGGGGTTTCCAATGATGGAAACCCCCTTTTTTAATATCAAAATTCAGGACGATCTCAGTCCATATGGAGATCATTAACATTGCTCTTTATATCAGACCTGTTTTTGTAGGCCATGTACCAGTCGTAGTAGACTTTCTGCTGTGCCTGCTGGCTGAGTCTGTTCTTGATCTGTTCGATTTCAGGAGAATCCCACGGAACACTGTCTACGTCTTCACGGATATCACCTACGTGCGCCTGAAGGGTGGTTACGTTTATTTAACGGCTATAATTGACTGGTATAGCCGTTTTGTGCTTGCCTGGAGATGAACGCTGAACTCTGAACCCTGAACGTTAGCTGCCATCAACTCTTCATAACAGATTCAGTGTTCTGCCTTATTCTGTTTCAATAACTGCAAAATGGACCCGCCAGCGGTTCGGTTCGTAATTTATATTTCCGGATTAGATAAAAAACGGAGATGTAAGAGTGCGTCGCGGAGTTATCCTTGGGTATCTCATAAGTCTGAGGAGTTCCAAAAAGACATTGCATATTTATCTGAATGAGAAGTGAGACTGTTATGAAATACCTTGTAGCATGTAATTGGGACCCGGAGTTAATCAGTAAAATTGATTATCCTGAAGTGCACACACTTTTTGGCGGAATACCCGATTCATTTATTTCAAGTGGAAGGGCAAATTCACAAGTTCAAAAGGTGACTGAGCGTGATGTTAAAAATTATGTGCATCTGGTTCATCTGAAGAAGTGGGAGTTCGATCTTAACCTAAATGCATCCTGCACCAGTAATAAGGAGTTGACAATTAAGGGGTTCAGGAGCATCATGAAACACCTTGAATGGATAAGTGAAATCGGTGTTGATACAGTTACCATTTCAAACCCGCATCTTATTTCAATTGTCAAAAAAAACTTTCCAAAAATAAAAGTAAATGTTTCCACCTTCCAGAAAATTGCAGAAGTAGCTCAGGCACAGCGTTTTGAAGACCTTGGAGTCGATATGATCATGCTGTCTGAACATATCAACAGAGATTTCAAAACTATTGCTGCAATCAGAAAGTCGGTTAAATGCCAGTTAACGCTGATTGCTAATGTCGGATGCGTTTACAATTGTCCCAACGCTCATAGCCACGCAAATAATATTGCTCACACTGGGGCCAGGGGTGAAGAATCGATATTGGCGAATCCATTTCTTCTCTACTGTTTCGGAAAACGGCTTGAAAGTATTGATGAAATCATGAAGATTCGCTGGATACGCCCGGAGGATGTTTCTGTTTATGAGGAAATCGGAATTGATATGCTTAAAATTCTTGAACGTAATAATAAAACAGATATCCTTGCTGAAAGAGTAAAAGCATATTGCGAAAGAAGCTACGATGGGAACCTTCTCGATCTATTGGGGCAAATGGTTGACATGAAGAGGTGTTTAAACAGAACACCGCAATTAATGGTTAAGAAGTTTCTTAAGAAACCCGGGCTGGCAGCTTTAAAAAACATGAAAAAAGCCCGGGATTTTTCATTTCTTTTTGAAAAAACAGTTGGTGATCACTTGCACCTCGATAATAAAAAAATTCCTGATGAGTTCATACGGACATTTACAAAAAAAGAGTGTAAAACCACTGACTGCAAATCATGTGGAGCATGTATGCATTTTGCCAGCAAAGCAGTCACTGTTACGGATGAAAATCTGCTCATGAAAACACGTCAGAAAATCGCTGAAGGACTTGAGCAGGTAAGGGATGGTTCCCTGCTTCACTGATATACTTTGTAATTTTTCAAATTAAATGGAATGCACTCGTGTTGAGCAGTATTCTCTGTGTCACCATGAGCTTTCTCCTTCATTCCCGACTAAAAATGATCGGGTCTTTTTTGATATATACTACATGATAGAAGAAAACTATATCCGGTTTGAGATTCGTGATACAGGAAGTGGAATACCTCCTGATATTCTCCCACGAATTTTTGAACCTTTCTTTTCGACAAAAGGTGCTGGTAAAGGACTTATAAAATTATCAATTAAAAATGTAACATTTAATGGTACTGACTTTTTCGAGGTATTGAAGAGGAATAGCCGAACATAACTTATGCACCCGGATCAGGGCGAATTGAACTTATCCCTTGTGCATAAAAGCTTTCACAAATCTTGATGTACCATCAGTGTATCGGCTGTATAACCAGAACTTTTAATAGAAACACGCAAAAATGTACTTTCACCGCCAGGTGACTGTGTTCTGTCGGGTGCACCAATAAAAAAGGGGTTTCCATTGAAGGAAACCCCTTTTTTATTATCAAATTCAGGACGATCTCAGTCCATATAGAGATCATTAACGTTGCTCTTTATATCAGACTTATTTTTGTAGGCCATGTACCAGTCGTAGTAGACTTTCTGCTGTGCCTGCTGGCTGAGTCTGTTCTTGATCTGTTCAATTTCAGGAGAATCCCACGGAATACTGTCTACGTCTTTTTTGTACAGTGTCTTTACAATGTAAAAATTGCCGTTGTATTCTATTACTCCGGAAACCTTCCCTTCAGGCATCGTAAAAGCTGTTGCCGCAACTTTACTGTTACTGCCAACACCAGTTACGAAATCTGAGACCGAAACCGTATCGGAAACTCCGGAAGTAACTCCTGATTCGACATCCTTGTATGATGCCAGAGAATCATTGGCGTTTATCTTTTTCGCAAGGTCATCAGCATACTGTTTAGAGGCATTCTTTCTCTGGTCGTTTGACAACTTTTCAACGATCTGCTGGCGCACATCTTCAAGAGCAAGTGTACCCTTCTTTACTTTGCGTTTTACTGAAAAAAGGAAGATCGCATCATTGTTCTCAAGTCTCTCAGATATCGCCATGTTCTCAGGTCCGAATGTAAACTGCCCTATTCCGGAAACAAAACCTACTCCGGGGATTGGGTCACCTTTCCTGAAAAGGCCTGTTGAATCGAGCTGGAGATCTTTCTGTCCCTTTACAGCTTCAACAAAACCCTTTTCAAGCATATCGACTCTGAGGCTGTCGGCTCTTTCGGCAAGGAGATCCAGAGTTTCCATCGTAGGGGCTATCTTGCGGAGAATGTGACGGGCTTTGACCTTTAATTCACCGTCCTTCATCTCTTTGCCTTCAACCAGAATCAGATGATAGCCGAAATTCGTTTTAACAGGATCAGAGATTTTTCCCGTATCAGAGCTGAAAGCCACCGAATCGAACTCCGGAACCATAGCCCCTTTCTTGAACCAACCCAGATCTCCACCCCGTATAGCACTTCCCGGATCATCAGACTCAACCTTTGCCTCTTCAGCAAATGCTTCCGCTACAGGACTACCCGAAGTTAAAATTCTGTTCTTAAGGTCAAGCATCTCCTGCTGGTAAATTTTATAGTCATTTTCAGTTGCCTGTTTATCAAATCTGACAAAGTAGAGCTCTGCCTGCTCATCAGTGGCAAAACTGTCTCTGTTAGCTTCATAGTATTTCTTTATAGCCGCTTCGTTGATTTTTGAAGTATCTACCTTGAAGGCGCTGCTGTTCACTTTAAGATATTCGAATTTCAGTTTTCTGTGGTCCTGACGATACTGATATTCAATTTCGGCTTTAGACGGAACTATTCCGGCATTCATGATTTTTTCAAGCTTTTGAGCAGGGACAATCACCTGTTCGGCATAAGATTCTATCTCACGAAGCCAGGGATAGTAGTCATAGTTTTCGGGGCTG
>CAYLVN010000298.1:0-4766 GCA_964387115.1 uncultured Fibrobacter sp. | reverse complement strand
ACGAGCTGGAGATCGGGGTTCTTAACACCCTTGACAACATGCTCAGAATGAACGGCAGGCCATCGGGGCTGATTGGTGAAGTTTACCTTGATGTGTACTGATTCTGCAGGTTATTGAATTTCTACAGGCCGTTGTACCATTTAGAGGCACAACGGCCTTTTTTCTCCAGGAGAGTCCCGCACGTACCCGTAAATGTGATCGAATTGCGCTTATCTATCCCTTGTGCATGAAGGCTTTCACAAATCTTTCTGCTGCAAGGTCTAATGCACTCCCTCATTTCCCGGACGCGTAAGCTGGTTTATACATTATAAAAGTAGAATTTGACCGAAAATTGAGGTATATTCATTTCAGTTATCATTCTGTTTCCCAATTTGATCCGGGTTTAAATGCAACTGAAAAAACTCTATATATTCCTGATTCTTTCAGCGGCTGCACAGATAAATGCAGCTGAATCGGTCATTAATTATTCCTCACCCAAAACAGTTTATGATTTTCAGTTTAAGGGAGATACTGTTCTGGTGGCCACAAGCGGGGGGCTGTATTCAATCGCCAGTCCTTATACCGAAGGAACGCTCAGCGCTTCAACAGTTTCCTCACCAGATCCCAACATTACTGCTTTATGCTATGATGCAGAAGGGAATCTCTGGACCGGTTCCTCTCAGGGCTATCTCACCAGGAGGGGCAGGGGCGGTAAGATAACATCTTCAAAATCTTACTTTTCTGCAGGCTGGGGCATAACAAGTTTGTTCTCAAGAGGGAAATTCCTGATAGTAGGGTCAAATAACGGGCTGAGTCTTTTCAATACCGAAACAATGAGTGTGGAGAAGAATTCCACAAGGTTCGGTAACTTTTCCGGTTCAAAAGTAAATATTATCAGGATCGTTAAAGATACTCTGTTTGCAGGTCTTGATGAAGGTGTTGCCAGGCTGTTAATCAGTGGCGACAGATTGACTACTTCCAACTTTTATGATCCATCTATCTGGGATGTAAAGGTTACAAAAGAGCCGGTAAAGGCACTGGAAACGGTTTCCGGCCAGCTTAAGAATTACAGTAAACCGGCAGCTCTTTTTAAAGGCAAACTTCTTCATACAGACAGCACTAATCTTTACTATGGTACTGAACTGGTGGGTTCTTTTCCAAGTCATATTACCGTTATTAAAGCCAGAGATAAGCAAACCTGCTGGATCGGCACAGAGCACGAATTCTTTTATTCATGGGATGGGGCTCAGCTGAAGAATTACACCATTGGTGGAATGTCATTGAATTATGCAAATAAGATACTTGTTACCAGAAATGGCGGTCTTTGGGTGATGCCCAGAATAGGTGGAATGCAGTACCCATGGTGGAGAGCTTTCAATTTCTTTTCGGGTAATACCTGGAGTGTCTACAGTCCCGCAAATAGCCCGCAGATGGGAAATTCTTTCGGTGACGATATGGATAGCAGGGCGATGGCTGAAAGCAGTGATGGACGTATCTGGCTTGGAACATCAGGCGGGCAGATAAAATGTTTTAATCCCGCATTGAATGACTGGTCACGATATTGCAACTTTGCCAGAAACTTTGGTGATGGAAAGTTTTATCACACAGTTTTTACCTGCCCTGATCCTGACTGGGCAAAGTGTGATGCAATCGCTCAGGATTCCTCGGGGTACATGTGGTTTACATGCTGGCAGAGTCTTTATGGAAGCCTGATCTGTTATGATCCAAGATTTGAGCCTGATGCCCAGCAGACTGATCCCTCAAAAGCTCACTACCGCAGGTTTTTTCCGCAGGATCATGTCAATTATTCGTTTATCCCCAGATCCCTGATAGTTGACAAAAGTGGCAACATAATTCTGGGAGGTGAAGAGGGTAAGATCACTGTTTTCAGGCATAATGGAGATCCGCTGAAAAACGGTATCACTGTTGTCAATACTTTCACCGATAAGGGTATTGTAAATGACATGTCTACAACAGATGATCTGATAACCAGAATTGCAACCTCAGAAGGGATCTTTGAGTACGATCCCCTGACAAACAAGCTCACTGAAATGGAAGAAATCGGTGCGGTTGTAAGTGCGATCGAGCATGAGAATCAGCATATCCTGTGGATGGGAGTTCCCGGAGAGGGGGTGGTCAGGCTCAATCTGGCAAATGAAAGCAGGTCCACATTTTCCATAACTCATGGCCTGATCTCAAACATAGTAACAGATCTGGAGATTGACAGAGAAAATGGCGTTCTCTGGGTTGGTACGGCTCTCGGGGTTTCCCGCCTCGCACTGGGATATAAGCTTACCACCAACAGTTCATCCGATGTAAATGTCTTCCCGAACCCTTACAGCCGAAGCAGGCATGATGAGATCAAATTCAGAAATCTGCCTCCGAAAAGCAATGTCATAATCTACTCATCAGGAGGCAAGATGGTTTCCAGAGCCGAACAGATCAGAGATGGCGTAGAAGGTGCATTTTGCATCTGGAAACCATCAACGGAACTGGCTCCCGGGACTTACTTTTATTCTGTGCAATCAGCAGGTAAATCTTCCCGCAAGGGTAAGATACTCATCACACCCTGACCTTCTTTTCACGAGTGTCACAGAGATGACTCAAGTCAGTGTCGTAATACCTACCAGAAACAGAGTCGAGCTGCTCCGGAGGGCAATTGACAGTGTCAGAAAACAGAGAGATTCAGAACCGGAGATAATCGTTGTTGACGATGGTGACCTGGAGAATGAATCTCTGGCAGAAGAACTGTTTCAAAAGAAGATTAGCTATATTTACAGTGGGGGAAACAGGGGCGGAGGTTACAGCCGCAATCTTGGTGCAGAGCATGCCAGAGGAGAATTTATCGCTTTCCTTGATGATGATGATGAGTGGGAGGAGAGTAAACTCAGTGAGCAGTTACTTGCTATCAACCGCACAGATTCCGGCTTGTGCTATACAGGAATTTCTGTAGTAAATGAATCAGGCAGAGAAGGCAGGTATATTTTCCGCAAACCCGGCTCCGATCCTTTTAAAGCCATAATGAAGAAGAATTTTATCGGAACGACATCTTCTGTGATGCTCCGCAGGGAAACATTCGAGCAGACAGGAGGATTTGATCCTTCGCTGAGGGCTCTTCAGGATTACGATCTTTACATTCGAATACTCAAAAACAGCAGAATAACCGGAATAGATAAACCATTGACAATCTATCATGACCACGGTCTTACGGATAAAGTGTCAGGGAGCAGAAAGAATTACATCCAGGCGGCCGCTCACCTTCATGAGAAATACCGTTCCGAGCGCTATTACAGCTTGCTTAAATTGTCGCTCCTGAAAATAGGTTTCATGAAGATGGTTCGTTCAAAGCAGTTTTTGAAAGAAACTCTTAAGAGCACATTATGAAACGTCTGAAAGTGGCTCATGTAGTACATTCATTTCTTCCGGTCACTCAAAACTGGATCTACAATCAGCTTCTCTTTAACACTGATGTTGAACATTCAATTATATGTCAGTTCAGGCAGAATGCGGAACAATTTCCTTTTGATAATGTCTATCCGGTTCTCTACGGCCCGGCAATACTTGACAAGATGAAACTTCAGCTGACCAGGCTTTTCCCCAGGTTCAGTGAGCCGGCATTCCAAAAAATTATCGAGCGAAGGCTGCCGCATATTATTCATGGACATTTCTCAACTGAATCATGGAGAGCCCTGAGAGTAGTTCAAAACAGGGGTATTCCCCTTGTGACCACTTTTTATGGCCTTGACATAAACAAGCTGCCCAGACGCTTTGTCTGGAAAATGAGATATAAAGAGCTGTTTAAATATGGAAGTATGTTTATTGTTGAGGGAAAATTCATGGCAGGGAAGCTGCAGTCGCTGGGATGCGATCCGGAAAAAATAAGGGTGATCAAAATCGGAATCGATCTCAGAAGTATCGGTGATGCGGCTGTAAATTGGAGGCCTGACAGAGACGGGAAAAAGAGAGTGCTTTTTGTGGGGCTGGAGAGGGAGAAGAAAGGTGCACTGGATGCAGCAGAGGCATTCTGCAGAGCAGCTCAGCAGTACACTGATACAGAACTGCATCTTGCAGGAGAGGGACCTTACAGAAACAGGGTTGAGAAGATCCTCCGGGACAATAATTGCATTGATAAGGCGGTGTTTCACGGGAATGTAAGTGTGGAAAAGTACAGAAAACTGCTTGTCAATTCAGACATAGTGCTGACTCCATCCTGCACGGCATCGGATGGTGATACCGAGGGAGGGGCTCCTGTTGTCTGCATAGAGGCCCAGGCTGCCGCAAAACCGGTTGCAGGCACAACCCACTGTGATATACCAAACGTGGTAATTGACGGAGAAACAGGGCTTCTTTGTCCTGAACACGATATAGATTCTCTTGCGGATAATCTTAAATGTCTTCTGGGAAATGAGGAACTGAGGAAAAAAATGGGGACCCGGGGACAAAAGAATGCACAGGAGAACCACGATATAAAGACTCAGTCGAAGATGATTTACGAAGTTTATCAATCGATTTACAGGGGAAGAAGAGAGGAACTGTGAACGGTAGAGATCTGAAGATAATTCATGAATCGAAAGCGACCAGAGATCAGTGGCTCTCTATCTGTAAAGAAACTCCCTTTGCCACATTTTTCCATACCCCCATGTGGCCGGAAATATTCAGCGGACATAGAGTCAGGCCGGAAGCACTGATTCTGAAGTTTAATGACGCAACAGAGGTGCTTTTCCCCTTTGCGGTTAAAAGCGGCCCTGCAAAATTATTAAAAGTAATACTTTCCATGCCGGCAGCCA
>CAYLVN010000297.1:0-4802 GCA_964387115.1 uncultured Fibrobacter sp. | reverse complement strand
GTAAATGCAAGTACAATTTATCAAAGCAGAAGTGGTACCAGTTATTTGCCTCGGATCGGACTCACCTGAGTCTGTTCAGCTAATTTTTTCTGCTTGACTTTTTGAAGAAAAAAGGATAGATTCTCTAATTCGGCGTGACTTTCTCGTTTAAAACTAAAGGAGGCCAGTATGGCAAAAAATAAAGATAAGGGCGTTACCAAAAACAACAAGCCAAAATTGTCTGTAAAGGAAAAGAAAGAAAAGAAAAAGGCAAAGCAGTCAAAGAGCACGGCAATATAACAAAAGGCCCCGGTTTTCACCGGGGCCCTTTTTTTTAAAGTACACCCTGATCAATCATCGCATCCCCAACTTTGACAAATCCGCCGATATTGGCTCCATTGACATAGTTTACGAAGTCACCTTCCTGACCATATCTGACACACTGAGCGTGGATCTCCTTCATGATTCCATGAAGCCTTCCATCAACTTCTTCCCTGGACCAGTTCAGACGCATGCCGTTCTGTGACATCTCAAGCCCGCTGCATGCAACACCACCGGCATTTGATGCCTTTCCAGGGGCATACAGTGTCCTTGCCTTAAGAAAAACATCGATCGCTTCCGGTGTGCTGGGCATATTTGCACCCTCACCAACACAGATACACCCGTTTCTTACCAGCTCTTCTGCTTCCTGCTTCTCAATTTCATTCTGAGTCGCACATGGAAGCGCAATGTCGCATTTGATGCCCCAGGGACGTTTCCCTTCAAGGTATGTACAGTTGTACTTGTCTGCATATTCCTTGATGCGCCCGCGCTTTACATTCTTTAATTCCATGATGAAAGCCAGCTTTTCTGCATTGATACCGTCAGGATCGTAAATCGTTCCATTGGAATCGGAGAGCGACACAACCTTCGCACCAAGCTCGGTAGTTTTTTCTATGGCATATTGGGCCACATTTCCTGAGCCGGAAACCGCCACGACCTTACCCCCAAAACCCTCATTTCTGGTCTTCAGCATCTCATCACAGAAATAAACAAGACCGTAACCTGTCGCTTCAGGCCTGATCAGGCTTCCGCCCCAGTTGAGTCCTTTGCCGGTAAGTACACCAGTGAACTCATTTCTGAGCCTCTTGTACTGACCAAACATGTAACCTATTTCACGTCCACCGGTTCCAATATCACCGGCTGGAACATCGGTATCCGCTCCTACATGACGGCTGAGTTCTGTCATAAAGGCCTGACAGAAACGCATCACTTCATTATCTGACTTGCCTTTGGGATCAAAATCGGCACCTCCCTTTCCTCCACCCATAGGAAGGGTAGTGAGAGAATTCTTAAAAACCTGTTCAAAGGCCAGAAATTTCAGAATCCCCAGATTTACCGAGGGATGCAGTCTGATTCCGCCCTTGTAGGGACCGATAGCACTGTTCATCTGGATTCGGAAACCACGGTTAACCTGTACCTCTCCTTTATCGTCAACCCATGCAACCCGGAACATTATTACCCGTTCAGGTTCTACCATGCGTTCCAGAATTTTTGCCTTCTTATAACGAGGGTTCTTCTCAATGAAAGGCATCACAGATGTGACAACTTCTTCAACTGCCTGATGAAACTCTTTTTCACCAGGGTTTCTGGCTTTAACTCTCTCGATAAACTCAGAAACTCCAGACATACGGTACTCCTTTCACAATCAGAACACCGAACAACTGTTTAGAAGCAAAAAAAAAGCCCGCTCCTGTGTTACCAGGATCGGGCATCATCTTTGATACTCATTTGTGGCTGAACATCTTTGTTCAGCGCTAAATCATAATATAAATAATTCGCGAAAATCAGTCAAATGTTGAAGCTAAAATAATCGATTCTGCGATTTTGGCCATAGAGGTGCGGGAGTTCATGCTCTGGCGTCGAATCAGTTCAAAGGCGGTCTTCCCGGAAATCTTCTTTTTGTCCATCAAGATCTCTTTTGCCCTGTCAATCACCTTGCGTTCGTCAAGCTCTTTTTGAATGATCTCTTTCATTATCCGAAGCTCTGTGTTTTTAAACAGTACGGCAGCCTGGGTTGCTACCGTTGTGAGTGTCATAATGTCCTCTTTTGAGAATTCGTGAGCTTCAGATGTATAGCAGTTGATAACGCCAATAACTTCCCCTTCAACACTCATGGGAACCGAAAGCAGCGAAACCAGCCCCTCAGCTATCGCAATTTTTTTGTTTATGTAACGGGGATCTCTCTGGACGTCAAGAGATGTAAGCGGCTTGTTGGTCAGTGCTACACGCCCGGCAACCCCTTTGCCAAGCGGGGTGTTTGCACGCTGGCTGTAGCTGCCCGAATCTTTCTGACAGGCGCGAAGAACAAGCTCGTTTTTCTTTTTGTCAAGAAGAAGTATGGAGCAGATTTTTGAACCGGTTATCTTTGCTGTAACAGAGACTATCAGTCCCAGCAAATCATCGAGGTAATTGTGGTCCATTATGGCGTTACTGATCTCGGCCATGCCCTCAAGAAGCTTGTTTGTATCTGTGAATTTGTTCTGATCCATTTGTCTGCACTCAACAGGGTGGAAACATCAATATCAAAAATGCTTTCTGCTGAGCGGATTGTCTATTCTTTAAACCTGAAAGTTACAGTTGTGGAGAACAGAAAACCGCAAGATGTTTAGATGATAAGGTTTGAATGCCTTAGCGCTCAACAGATTACGTTTTTTTGCCTTATCCAATTGTGATTTTCAGGTTAACTCAGATTTGAGAATCGCAGTAGAAATAAAAAAGGCTGCAAGGGCACTGATATTGCCCTTGCAGCCTGTGTCATCCGGATCACACTTATTTTGTTGAGCTATGTCCGATACCGACATTATCTATCAGAGGTTTAAAATTCTTATTGTAATCATTGGCCGACTTTGAACCATAATACTCCAGATATACCATAACCTTGTATATTCCCGGCGCGGCTTTCATTTTACGTCCTGTAAAGCCATTCCAGTAAAGGTCAATGTCGTAGAGGCTTCCCTGGCTCTTCTGGAGATCTGATTTTGAGATGCTCTCTAACAGGTTGCTGTTAGTGTGGGTAATCACCTGATTACCCACTGCATCGTAGATTTTAACGATACACTTGACCTTTAGATTCTCTTCTGCGGACGGAACCATCAGATCAAAGTTCAATACCACTCCTGAACGATCCGTTTTAACCCAGGTCCTTGCGTTGGGTTCATGTCTGGCGAATATCACACCAGCCGGAACCCTTCTGGCTGTTGCTGTAGCAGGATTCGGAAACGGGTTAAGATCAGGTCCAGGAATTCCTAATAACTGCACCCTTACAAGCTGGTTGTCCGGGTCCGGGAAATTGCCGGTTCCAACCTGGTCGGTAATGTAAGAGGAATCACCGGCCATCTTGATGCTGACAAAATGACGGGTTGTCAGATCTACTTTGTTTTCAGTAATAAAGGTGATCTTTGTATCATCAGCTGTCTGAAGATTATCTATGCCCACCAGCATGCTGTCAATACGTATGAATTTTGACTCATCTTTTGGATCTTTTTCCCATACATAGAGCATCACCGATGGAATGTCATCGACATTCAGCTTGTTACCGTTTTTGTTCATTACCGACTCGCTGAAAACCACTGTGATGATATCCGCGGAATGGTTTTCACCCGGTTTGATCTCTTTAGTCACTTTCCAGATCACCGGACCCGCTCCATCTTCAGCAACAAATTTTGACACAGAATCAATTCCAGCATCAGGTATTGCATCAAAGGAGATGTAGGGCCTCCAGTTTGTCTGCGGAGTCTTTCCCTCTGTCTGTTCATCAAGCAGCAGTGTCCAGACTGTGTCTGCGCCTTTTTTCCCGCCGATAATGCTGTCGACGGTGAAACTGACGTCTTTTCCGTAGCTGATCACAAGATCAGCAATCTCGGCAAAATTATCAGGTAAAGTGACTGCTTTGCTGAAACGCAGCGTGATACGGTCAAGATAGCCGTTTCCATTATCGTCTCCTGTTACAGCAGATGCCACAGTGACAAGTGGTCCGATAATTTTTACGAATGTAGAGGCTTTTACAGAGTCATTCGCAGCAGCTGTAATCTTTCCGTATTCATTATCTTTTACCCCGGATGCATCATACCAGATTCTTTCCTGGTTTGTTCCATTCTGTATATCATGCAGTGTGGAATCGGTGTCCCAGTTGCTCTTTTCCGGTCCGCGCTTGTTTCCATACCGGTCATATCCGTAGGCGTAAATCATTTCGCCTCCTGTTGGAAAGCGCAAAACAACAGAGTCTCCTACGGGTGTTCCGTCCGATAACTGCAGAGCAAGTGAATCCAGAGCGCCCGGGTAGAGCGGGAAGGGATCGGTTTTTGCCTTAATGCCACCGATGTTCACACTGATCTGGTGCAGACTGTCGGGATCTGATGGAACATAGAAAAGTGTAGTCGGTACTGTATCGACACCGTTTGAAAAGCACTGGTCTCCAGACCTGCTGAGCCACAGAGTGTCACCTGCGATCAGGACAAAAGGCCTGGGCCTTCCACCGGTCCCGAGCGTGTCGCTGTAACGTACCCCTTCACCGGATTCTGCGTAAAAACAGGTGTCTCCGGGAACGGGACCATCTTCGTTGTAAATCTTCACTATATTAATGATCGGCTCTCCTGCTATTCTCTTTTCTGGAGGCGTAAGTATCTCTACCACTACTCTTGTAATAGGACCGGGAGTAAACCGCACATCAATAGTGTCAGCAGTGGCAACACCTTGCGGATCAGAAACCCAGATAATACCGGTTCCGGTATCAGTGGGTGAAAAACTCCATTGCCTGTCACTGCCGGGTGCTGAAGGATCCA
>CAYLVN010000296.1:0-4840 GCA_964387115.1 uncultured Fibrobacter sp. | reverse complement strand
TTTTTCGTGGCATTTTCATGCCGGCAGCGTTCATGCTGTCCCACTTGCGATCAAAAGCGTGCGTTGTTGTTAGGACACCGGCTGAAAGATGAAGTGTTTGCGGAAGTTCCTCACAGACAGTGGGTATTTACTATTCCCAAACGGCATGCGAATTATTGATTGATAATCTTTAATTTAACTCAATGTGTTAAAAAAGGTTACCTGCTAAACTCTATTATAAAGTCGCTTAGCATAATAATTCTATTTTTGTTAAGTCTCCCAAGTAAATCCATATGAGCTCTCTTATCCTTTTCTATAAAAAATAGTCCGTTTTTAAGGCTTTTGCTCATTTCCTTTCTCATTTTGCTTTGAAAGATAAATTCTGGATAACTAATCACTGTTTTTTTTAAAATGAAATTCGTAATAACATCCATCAATTTTATAGAAAGTTGTTCCAAATTAGATTCAGTAATAATAGCTGAACTTTGAGTGTTCGAATTGGAGTACCCATTAGTTCTGATGTTTTCAGTCATTGTTGAAAAAGATGGAGGTAATAATGTATCGAAATATAAGGTGAATGTGGTAGGCACATCAATGCCCTGTGTAAATGCAAAAGGATCAGGACTTGGCGGTCGTGGAAATGGTTCACCATCGGCTATAAATATTACGTACTGCTCATCCTTTGGGGTTGTAGAACTATTGAAAGCTTTTTTCACTGCATCAAAAGCGATATTAATGTTTGTATTGCCAAGTGTGGTAAATGTAGGCTGATAGATCAGATCTTTAAAAGTCACTTCAATTTTATGACTGGCATTGTAACCGACATTTGTTTTAGTAAGCAGGAGATTTTTCAGATTATCTTTCCATTTGATACCATTATTTAAGTAGTTAAGTTCCCGCATTGGAATGTAAGCATCCATTCCAGTATCAAATACCTGTGCATAATTACAATTGCTTGTATCAATAAAAAGGCATTCCCGGAAGATTACAAGCCCTATTTTTGCAGTTGAATCTGCAGCATAAATTGTATCAATCATTCGTGAAACAGCGATAAATCTTGATGCATTCTGGTCCCTTCCTGGATATGTATTACCAAGACCCGACATACTATGCGAGTGATCAATCACGAACATGATTGAACTTCCATAGGATCCCACAAAAATAGCCATTATCAATAGAGTTACGAATTTTACTTTCATTATGACCTCCGTTTAAACATTTTCATCATAATTTCCCTTAGTCGACGCCACTTTCAATAGTGATTACATCCGTTCCAGTATTTCCAGCACTATCATGAGCAACAATCGTTATAATTGTAAGGCCTTGATTTAAATATACATATTAAGACCACCACCTCCCGAAGTTGTGCCTAAGCTCGATGAGCCGAAACTCGACTACGGCTTCTTCGAACAAACCTGCCTCTGATTTCTCCTTCATGTAAATCGTGCGTTAAATCGCCCTGGCTCGGGTATGCATTTTTTTTGCTTTTTTCACATTTTTTTTCACATTATTTAGTTTGTGGATAAGCTCAAGGAAGCAATATTAGCCCGAAGTGATTGAAAATCGTACCGGGAGTAAAGGTTTTTCCCAAGGGAGAAATGCTCCAGCCCGCAAAATCAAAATACCTCATATGGATGACCACCTTGGCAAGTAGAATAAACGTTGTCTGAAAATTTCTTTGTTCGCCGTGAACTTTCACTCTCATATTCGCGTGCTGGTTAACGCAGTAAGTTTGTTCGAATGTGGCGTTCACCGTAATCCTTCATAAAGTACGTTAACTTCAGGTAATTCCTCGGACTTCGCCACATCATAGCTTACAGAATTTTTAGCAGTCTCCCTCTATCTTACCGTTCGTT
Organism: uncultured Fibrobacter sp.; assembly: GCA_964387115.1. Classification (GTDB taxonomy): domain Bacteria; phylum Fibrobacterota; class Chitinivibrionia; order Chitinivibrionales; family Chitinispirillaceae; genus JAAYIG01. The sequence goes on along the minus strand of CAYLVN010000296.1, from coordinate 3,005 downwards.
CATTTTTACTATCTAATGTTATTGCTACATGTCAAACATCATTTTGTTATCGACTTATGCCACAAGTTTCAGTGCTTCCCAGTTAAACCCCAGCATTTCGCGGGCACAGGCTGTTTTGATCTTGTTCTTTTGTTTTCCCGCATAGAGCATTCGTGTAGCTTTTTTATGAAGCCGATTCATGCAGCGATCTGCAATGTCAACTATCGATTGTGATTGATTTACACGAGACTGCTTTATTCGTTTGCTAAGTATAGGGGGTCTTGATGCCAGTTGACAAGACTCTGTTAGTATTGTACGAACATATCTCTTGCCGGTTTTCGTTATTCCTTTTTTATGTTCCTTGCCTCCGGAACTGTATTCAGCAACGTCAAGGCCAATATAGCTAGTTAGTTGCCGTGGATGCCCAAAACGGCGTATATCGCCGATCTCGGCAATTATAGTCATGGCGTGTAAGAGTGTCAATGCCCCGAAATGTGTTCAAGGTATCTTTGGCCTTCTTATATCGTTCACTTTCTGCAATCTGTAAAATCGCGGTGCCAAGTTTCTCGATACTTTCTGTGAGGCTGGTGTACTGTGCCAATAACATTTCAATGTCAATCTGGCATAGCGGTCGGTTCAACGATTTCGCTCTTTCTTTGAGCCAGGAAATATGCAAGTCTGACCAATTCGTCTTATGGCCCGTCTCATCTTTGAAACTAATATCATAACGTTTACATGTTGATAGTATATGGGTTTTGAGCATTTTTCGCTGCCATACTAAAAAAGTTCTGGATCGTAATATATCCCGTACCTCTTCATCTGTTTCGTCTGGAATGTAAATTGGTGTTAGTAGACTCTTAGCATAATATTCTGCAAGTTTTGCAGCATCAAGCCGATCTGTTTTTACTCGTGTTCCCGTTTTTACAGGTATAATGAAGGGGCTATCACATCACAATGTATTCCGTGTTTTCGCAAGAACCGGCACAACGAATAGCCAATGTAGCACGCTTCATAGCATAGTCGGATTGTATACTGGTCCTTGAAAAGCTCAATTGAGCTTTTTCCGGAGAGCACCATGGTCAGGTTTACATTTGAACTCGAAGCATTCTCCTGTTTCAAGAACCAGACCCGTTCCATGAAACGCGGTATTGTCAACATCAAGGCTTACTTAAACTATTTTCTTTACTGACATAGGATGACCCCTTCACGGTTAAGTTATAGTTTATTCAATAAACTAACTTATTCGGGTAACCAGCCCCAGATAAGTGAGGGTGGTCATCCTTGTGATCATCGCACGAAGTGCGCTTCGGAGGCAGGCTTTCGGAAATTAGGACAAATAAAAAAGTTGCAGAAATGTTCTGCAACCAGTTACCATTATCCATGGAGAAGGGAAACGCTGTTAAACCTAGTAGGTGATGACAAACTTACCTTTACTTATTACCTTATTGCTTTTAATACTGTAGAGGTAGCTTCCTGGTGGAAGCTGGTTTATTGTAAGTGAAGCGCAGGAACTGCTACATACTAATTTTTTAGAGAAAATACTTTTTCCATTTAATGTCCAGATGGTAATATCTGCAGTACTACCATAATCAGCAGTGTTCACTATTATGCTATTACCACGAATACTTATTTTAAAAGAATTATTAATAGTTTCATATGTATTTAAATTTTCCGGTTCGACAATTGCAGATGTTAAATTTGTTGGAATTTTTCCTTCATTTAATGATGCACTAATAATCGAAAAGGCTTTTTCAGTGTTTCCCAGAGTTGGTGGAAGTGTGATGCTGAGCAGAGATACCGGATTGTTTTCATCGATATCATCATTAGTGACAATTGCAACTTTTAAAAGTTTATTACTTTGATCGATCCTGAAATTAAGAGTGGCACCTCTAACCGATGTTGTTATCGAACCGCGAGATAGCGCTATTACTGAAGGATCATACCCAATTGAAAATTCGCCTGCGACAAAACCTTGAAGGTTTGAGCCTATGATGGTACATTTCAATTCATTATTTGTACTATTTTCTATTTGCGTGGTAAGATGCGCAACAGGTAAGGTGACAGCAGTATTTTTCTGAAGAGCTTTTTTTAAAGCTGTTTGTGTGACCGGGAATTCCGGAAGTAAACCAACACTGTGCTGGAAGATCAGAGCCGCATCAAAGCTTGTAATAGATCCGTTTCCAGATACATCTGCGACTGCAGTTGTGATATTTTGACAGCAGATTGAGTCAGGAAGTGCCAATGCTCCGACAACATAAGACATCACTTTTTGTGCATCAAAAACGTTAACTTCTCCATTTCCTGTGACATCACCATAAAGAATAGAGTTGTTCGAGATAATTATTTTACCAGCCTTACTGGTTGCAGTTGCCATGTTGTAGGTTTCATCAATTGAGATGTTGTTAATCGATATGGTACAGGTATCGTGGTTGGCAGTGGTTGGTTTCACTCGAAAGATGCATCGCACAAGTTCACCCTCTCCATAAGAAATCGGTGTGGCAATTCCAGCAATCGCGATGCTGGCATCATCTGCAGAGAGGAGATTCCAGTTAAAAAGAGACCAGGTATTTACGATACCACTATCTTTAGTAATAGAAAGCAGCTCAACAATTGATGCGTTGTATTTCATTGAAAACTGACATGCACTGATAGAAAAATCCTCGAAATTAGTAATGTATACAGGCATTACTACTGTGTCACCAGGTTGAGCGTAAGTTGTTTTCATACCAAGGTTGATCTCAAAAGCAGGTTCGTCTGCAGGTTTCAATTGATTGTAAGCTGATTGAATCGATTGTGAATCAAGTGCATAATTGTATAGTTTCAGTTCATCAATGAGACCGGAAAAATGGCAGAATACATCACCGGACCTTCGGACCTGGCATCCTATTGTAGCATCTGCGTTTGGTGCGACTATAGTCCCGGAATAGGGCCGTTCATTAACTTTTCTGCCATTAATGTAAATTTTTAACATTTGACCATCACAAGTACCCACAAGGTGATACCATCTATTAAGCTTCATCGATTCA
>CAYLVN010000295.1:0-4842 GCA_964387115.1 uncultured Fibrobacter sp. | reverse complement strand
CGCATTGGGCAGCAAAATCCTTATTCAATACTGATCCAGAGGCTTACCGGAAAGAGTATCTCTCCGCGTGATGCCAAGACATCATGGAGACATATTCTGGAAAACAAAAAAGGTTTGGAGCAAAAGTTAGGGCGAACTGTAGGAATCCAGGCTGCTGCTATCGATTTCTTCGAAACTCAGCAGCCCTCAGACTTCCTTGCCATTTCCACTCTTCAGGCCCCTGATACAGCGGCCAAGACAGGTGAAGAATGGATCCAGAAGGCTTATACACCAGGTTATTACCTTGAAAAGCTCAAAGAAGAAATGCTCAGAGCGAAAAGGTACAAACACGCCCTCTCCTCAATAATGATAGATGTTGATGAATTCAGGAAGGTGAATGAAGTGCTGGGTTATGAGGTTGGAGACAGAATTTTAACCGTTGTCGTAAAAATAATAAAAAGGGCCATTAGAACAGTTGATATCCTCACACGTTACTCTGGCGACCGTTTCATGCTTATACTGCCCAACACAAATAAACGTGAGGCGATGGAACTTGCAGAGAGACTGCGCGCTAGCATAAATGAAAAAACAAAACGCATCGAGGCACTTCCAACCGGCGTTACAGCCACTCTCTCGGTAGGACAGTGTTCAAAGGATGAATCCTCTAACGATTTCCTCAAGAAACTTGAAAGCACCCTAATCGAAGGCAAAAAGAGCAAACGGGATTTTGTTTACGCAATGTAGAGTCGAATGCAAAAGCTGGAGCCATTTCATCTTTACCCCTGATCAGGGTAATTTTTTTCTTTTATAGATTTGGAATTTGATTTTTGCACTGTTTGACTCTGCACCGCACTTTGGCGCAAACGGTGAGCATATAGAGCCTGGGAGAACCATACAGTGGCCAGATTATTTTTTTTCAAATTACAAGAGTTAATATTATATTATGATTTGGGTCTTTTCACAGTAACGTATAACTGCACAAAGGTTTAAAGATGGATATCGGCGGAAGGGACAAAAACAAGTTTCATATCATTGATATAGTCGGAAAAATCGACCGGCTGAAAGATTCTATAATTCTGAAATCATATGTAAATACGTTACTTGAGAAAAAATATAACAATGTGGCGATGAATCTTGCTCAGGTCACCTATCTTGATAGTGGCGCTTTGAATGTCCTCATATATTGCCACAACACCCTTAAAAAAATCGGCGGTGGTCTTGTTCTGATTGAACCGAATGAATATGTCAGAGATGTGCTGGAAGTTGTCGGCTTAAACAAACTTGTAAAGATATTTTCAACCGTGAAGGAGTTCGAGGATGAAATTCAGAGTGCTTAAATGGCTTGTTGTAGTAGGAATTTTCCTGGTTGGTTGTGACAGCACCGATTTTATCAAACCAGATCAGGCACAGATTGATTCCTATATTCAGCAGAACCCGGATCTTCCTGAACTGGATAAATCATGCATTTATGACGGACGGTTTGAAATCGGCATAAAAAAGGAGACTCTGTCTTTCCTTCTGGGTGAACCTTACAAACTGGAAACAGTTCAGCAGCCATGGGCGACTCAGGAAAAATGGACCTATAAAAAAGGTAACCACAAAATCTTCATAATCGAAGATAGACATGTGGTGGGGATTCTGGAACAAGACTGATCCTTCTTATCGGCTTATCGGGTTAAAAGGGCGTTCTTTTAATTGTAAAGACGCCCTTTTATTATTTTTCTCTTTCATTATTGAGTGATTATCCGGAAAACTAAAATGCATACCCTTGATATAGCGGTTTTGATCATAGCATCCATTTTCATCGTGGTTGGAATAAAAAGAGGATTTATAGGCGAGGTCATCCGCCTCGCAGCAATGATTATCGGATTTATAGCAGCGTTTTTATACCATAAAGAAGTTACTCAGTTCCTCCCTCTGGCCCGAATTCCTCTTCATATCAAAAATGCTGTTTCATTTCTTCTGATTTACATATTGGTTGCCCTGGCTATAATCGCAATCGGATGGATACTGAATAAAATCATAAAGCTTGCACTGCTTGGCTGGATAAATCGTATCCTGGGAGGGGTAATTGGACTTGCCAAAGCGCTTCTGATTACCTGGGCAGTCTGCCTCTCCATTTCCTCATTTCCAGCAAAAAAGATTCAGGCAGACTTCGATAAATCACACATATATCGCTCATACAAAAAGCTTCCCCAGGTGATGAGCCTGAAGGGAATCACAAAAACCCGTTCTTCTTTAAAAGGCCTGTTTGGAAAAGAGCCTCATAAAGAAATCGGGAAAATAAAAACTCCTGATAAACAGGGTAATGACATTTAAAACCGGAACCGGAGTATAAATCATGAGTCTTTTAGCAGCTCTTTCCGGACTTATTCTGGGATCATTTTTCAACGTCCTTATTTGGCGTCTCCCCCGTGGAGAATCTATTGTCGCTCCCCCATCACACTGTACCTCATGCGGCAGGAAAATTAAACCTTGGGAAAATATTCCTGTTATAAGCTATATATTGCTTGGTGGCAAATGTGCCGGATGCAAGGAGAGGATTTCTATAATATATCCTCTTATAGAACTTTTTACAGCCACAGCTTCTGTTGCGCTCTGGTTTCTTTTTATTAAAAACACCTTTACTGGTACTGTCTCTTTCTCTCTAAGTACTGGACTGCTCGTTCAGGCCCTTTTTCTTCTGATGATGATTCCGATGTCTATAATTGATATACGGCATTACATAATTCCCGATCTCTTGTCTGTCACAATGATTATTGCGGGCCTGGCGGTCTCGTTTCTACCGGGCGGCACCACTCCCATTCAATCAATCATCGGCATCATGGGAGGAGGAGGAATTCTATATCTTATCGGCTGGCTCGGCACAGTTATCTTCAAAAAAGGTGAAGCAATGGGTGGTGGAGATATAAAGCTGATGGCCGCAGCAGGCGCCCTATTCGGAATTGAAATTTCCCTTATGGGTATCATCTTCGGTGCACTTCTGGGATCTATTGCAGGGATAGGAATGATGTGCTTCAAAAAACTGAGTGCCGATCACCGGATCCCCTTCGGTCCCTATCTGGGCGCAGGTATCTGGATTGCCGTTCTGGCAGGCAGAACCATAGTTGACGCATATCTAAGCTTTGTGGATCGTATAGCAGTCCCGTTCTAAATTCTGCGGACTGTTCCTCTGTAAAATGGTTAGCAAACCGTCATCTTATAACGCAGGATCGGACCTAATCCTGATATATTATTTAATAACTATTTTAATACCATATACAGTTTACCATTCGGACTAGGGCCTGGAATCAGTACCGGTATCGAAAAACACCGTAATTCTGAAATCACCTACAGCTTCAGCGGCAGCCGGAATAAAAATATCCGAAGTTTATTTACAATACCCTTTCATAATACTTATTATTATAATAAGGCATTGAATATGACCTTTCCACCCTTAAGAGAGGAGTTTTCGCAATGCGTTTAATTACTTCTATGGTGCTATTGACCCTGGTCGGGCTCCCGTTGAGCGCCCAGAGTACTCATCAGAAAAATGCACAGGCTGCAGTCAAAACAACAGAGCAAAAAGTAGAGAAAACGGCTGATAAGGCAGTGCTGAAAGCAGAAAAGGCAGCTGATAAAGCTCAGCAGAAAGTTGAAAAGACGGCTGATAAAACAGAACAGAAAGCAGCTGAAAAAGTAGCAGATGTAAAAGCAGACGCAAAAAAGGAAACTGCTAAGGTTGCTGAAGAAACTGCACAAGCGGTAAAAGATACAGAAATTAAAAAGGATGCTCCTGCAAAAAAAGAAGAGGCTCCCAAAGCCGCTCAGCCTGAAGTAAAAGAACCTGCCAAAGCCCAGGCTTCTGCACAACCGGCAAAGACTGCAGAGGTAGAGAAATCTGCGCCAGCGGTAAAACAAAATGCTGCCCCCACCGCAGCAGCCAACCAGGCCCCCGGCCAGAAGAAATCTGAACTTACAGTCTCAAGGGCAGCAATTGCACTCAATATCAACAATCTTGAACCGGAGAATGCAGGAGATACATTCCCTCCCGAGGTGAAACGACTCTACTGTTTCACTCACATCAAGGGATCTTCCGGAACATCCGAGATTCAGCACAGATGGTACTGGAACGATGATTTGATCGGGACTATCAATCTTCCTGTGAAATCACCCAACTACCGCACTTACAGCGCCAAAACTATTCCTGCAGGAATGGTTGGTGAGTGGATGGTAGCAATAGTTGATTCGAAAAATGAAGAGATATTAAAGATGCTGAAGATTTACATTAAGTAGGCTTGTCAGATCTGATATTTTTTACTGCATCGCCGCCATGAAGATCAAGACATGGCGGCGTTTTTATTTTCAAAGGCAGGCGCCTCAGAGGTGAAATAGTGATCAGGCCCGAATCAACTGTCACCTTGTATGTTTAAATTTAATTCGTGTTAAAAAATCATATTAGATCCGGTAGTGAGGGGGTAATCACCTGGAATGAAACTGTAACTTAATACGTTAAATCGAAAAATCATCTCTGGGGTGAGACTGTGACTTAACACGTAAATCGAAAAATCATCTCTGGGGTGAAACTGTGACTTAACACGTAAATCGAAAAATCATCTCTGGGGTGAGATTGTGACTTAACACGTTAAATCGAAAATCATCTCTGGGGTGAAACTGTGACTTAACACGTAAATCGAAAAATCATCTCTGGGGTGAGATTGTGACTTAACACGTTAAATCGAAAATCATCTCTGGGGTGAAACTGTGACTTAACACGTAAATCGAAAAATCATCTCTGGGGTGAGATTGTGACTTAACACGTTAAATCGAAAATCATCTCTGGGGTGAAACTGTGACTTAACACGTAAATCGAAAAATCATCTC
>CAYLVN010000294.1:0-4843 GCA_964387115.1 uncultured Fibrobacter sp. | reverse complement strand
CGATCTGAGGCTTACATAGAGCCTGTCCGGGAAACCGGGCGGGCTCTTTTCATTATTAATGAATAGGATCTTTGAAATACAAAAAGTGACTGGATACAAGTTTCCGGCAGGGTGACGTTATTGCCGGATACCACTATCCTTATCACTATACTTGAAGTAAAGTACCAGGTCCACAGAAACCATCAGAAGATTTAAAATGTACATCGAGATAACCCAGTCAAGTGAGTAGAGCAGTTTATGGACAATTCCGCAGGCATATCCCGCAATCACTATAGACATGAAAACCGGACTCTTTCCGGCTACCACCTTAGTTCGAAGCGCTTTACTGATTGAGATTGGCCAGCTGACCCCAAAGCAGATCAGCATGGCAAGTTCGAAGAAACTCATAGATTAAGATCGATTTGTCCCTGGAAGACTTTTCTGGCCGGACCGGTCATATAAACCGGATCATCATCGTTTCCACTCCATTCAACCTGAAGCTTTCCACCAGGAAGGTTAACGGTGACGTTTTTGCCATGACGGTTGCTGAGAATTCCGGATACCACACTTGCGCAGGCACCGGTGCCACAGGCCTGAGTTTCTCCACACCCTCTTTCCCACACCCTCATTGCTATCTCTTTATCTGACAGGACCTTAATGAATTCGACGTTAATTTTACGGGGAAACATCGGGTGCTTTTCGATCTTTGGTCCCTGCCCTAAAACCAGTTCATCTGTAAGTTCGTTTGCATAGATGACCGCATGAGGGTTTCCCATCGATACCGCATTGAATTTAAACGAGTTACCATCAATAATGATCTCTTTATTTATCACTCTTCCAGACATCTGGGCGACAGGAATTCTTGAAGCATCAAGGATCGGTTTTCCCATATTAACCTTTATACGGTCCTCGTCGAAAAACTCAGTTGTAATATTGCCGGCTGGAGTTTCTATGGTGAGTAATGGTATATCATTTAAATTCAACAGTTTAACATATAAAGCGAAGCAACGGATCCCGTTTCCGCACATCTCTGCTTCACTGCCGTCGCTGTTGAAGATACACATCCTGAGATCGGCTTTCTGGGAGGGGAGTACGAAAATGATACCATCAGCACCAATCCCCTTTCTCCGGTCACAAAGCGTAACTGCTTGTTTTGCAACAGATTTGACTGTTCCGGCTGATACTTCGTGGGTAAGGATAAAATCATTCCCAAGTCCATGCATCTTTATGAAATTCATAGTGTTACCTCGAAGATTTATTACCAGCTCTGCATTGAGCTCTCAAGAAGGCGCTGTACAACATCCTTTATGGCCTTTTCCCGCCCACTTTGTTCGTTTTCTGTTTTAAAATTATAGATCCCTTCACCCTTTACCGACCCCTCAAATAATGGCTTATCTTCTTTGTTATCAATGAATTCCACGTCTGCAGTGATACGTACAATATACTGGTCGACATCAGCCTGTTTTGTGCCTGATGCGCCATAAACATAGGGGATGTTTTCATAATTGGTGATTTTGCCGATTATCGTGGCATCGCCTTTTTCCGAGGAGATTTTAAACAGGTTTTTGCTTAAAACTTCACGACTGAGTTCCCTGGTAATCTCATCAGCGATATCCGGTTCCAGAGACAGATTGGTCATAACCGGGATGTCGACTGTTTTTATATGGGATGGCAGAGAGGTATTCTTGAAAGAATAGATGCCGCAGCCGGTGATTACAATAATGAAAAGGGTCAGCACGGCTGTAAAAATTCTGGTCATGCGTCCTCCAGAGGAACGTAACTGGGTTCTGAGCGAAAATCTGAAGGATCAGTGTCAAAGAAGCTTTTCACTTGTGAGATCATATCAGAAATATCATCAAAGCTTCTGAATTCACCGTCAACAGATCTTATAAACTGTTTGCCGTATCCTTTGATTATAATGCGGTTATCAAGAACAATCAAAGCTCCCCGGTCATTTACAGTTCTGATAAGCCGTCCGGCGCCCTGACGGAATTTGATCACTGCCTCGGGAACCGAATATGAGAAGAACGAATCGCCGTTGATTTTTTCCATTCTCCGGGCTATAGCCTGTGTGAGGGGGTGTGTCGGAACCGGAAAAGGGAGCCTGGCGATAATTACAATTTCACATGCTTCTCCTGGCACATCGATACCTTCCCAGAAGCTGTCGGTGCCAAGAAGAATTCTTCGCTGATTCTGTTTAAACTGCTCAAGTATGTTCTGTCTTGTTCCACTTATTCCCTGTGCGAGAAGTTTTCCGCTCTCAACCTGTTTTTGTGCCCTCAACTGATCATAAACTGAATTGAGCATTGAATTGGCGGTAAAGAGGACCAGAATATTCTTCTGGAATTCCGTATGGAGACTGACGATTGTGTTTACAATAAAGTCGCAGAACTGAGGACTGTCGGGTTCGGGGCTGTTTTTGACAGCTCCCATGATCGCCTGATTGGGATCAAAAGGAGATTTAAACAGTCCTACAGCAGTTCGCTGATCGTGCGGAGAGAGACCCGCAGAACTTTTAAAATAAGCTACTGATTTGGAGATAGAGAGTGTAGCTGATGTAAATATAAGTGCACCATTGCAGCTGCTCCAGACATCAGAGAGCATTCCACCGATATCAAGGGGAACGCCACAGAGCTTAATCCATCCTTTTTCCCTGTTGCCTTCAGCCCAGAAGACGTGATCTTCGGTTCTGGCAGAGATCAGGTACTGGAAATCTGCTTTGAGCTGTGATGCTCTTTCGGAACAGGCCTGAACGTCTGACTCAAGTTCTTCGAAGCGCTGCGGATCAGGATGTGAAACGAGGGCCTGTTTAAGGGAGTGCAGCTTGTCGATCAGTTCATTAAGAGTGGTCTCAAAGACAAAGGGCTCAAGGAGTCTTTCAAAGGCATCTTCTGTGTATGACACCTGATAATCTCGGGTTATATTCGGCTGCTGGGAGAAGACCCATCCTTCGAGTTCCGTCAGCAGTCCCTGGGACCTTTTGCGGAAATGCTTAAGCTGTGTCCTGAGTTCTTTTCCGTTTTCGTAAATCACTTTCTCGTCCTTGAGATCCCCGATTTTCAGGACAAGATTATTGATCATATCTGTAAAGAGGTCGAGTCTGTTTGTGTCAAGTTCGACCCTGAGATATCGGTGTCCGCATGATTCCAGGTGATGAGCTTCATCGAATATGATGGAACCGTTTTTACCCAGGAAAGAGTTTTCACTGCATATATCAGAGAAGAAAAGGGCATGGTTGATGACTACTATGTGAGATCCCATAGCCTTTTGACGGGCCTGCTGGAAAAAGCATGAGTGGAAATATTCACAATGTCTTCCTGAACACTCGTGACTTTCAGCAGAGATGAGGTTCCAGATTTTACTGAACCATTTAGGGTTAAAATGATTCTGTTCCTCTATGTCGCCGCTCTCGGTGTTCTCTACCCATAAAATAAGGGGCAGAATCGCAAAACGCTCACGCGGGGAGAGGTTTCCGGCCTCACCGGTAAGCAGACGTTTCCACCTGTTAAGACAGATGTAGTTGTTTCTACCCTTTAGAACTGAATACTTGAGTTTTTCGCCCGCAATTTCTTTTATCAGGGGAAGATCTTTTTTGAAGAGCTGGTCCTGAAGATTGCGTGTTCTGGTGCATACAATGACCCTGCATTTGTTGGCAAGAGCCCAAATGGCAGAAGGTATAAGATAGGCCAGTGATTTGCCGGTTCCGGTTCCTGCTTCGGCTATCAGGAAAGATTGAGTGTTAAGAGAATCGGTAACCTGCAGGGCCATATCTTTCTGACTGGGTCTTGGTGTAAAGGAACCGAAAGCTTTCTGAAGTGCCCCGCCATCTGAGAATATCTGTCCGATTTTCTCTCTTTCAATTGAAGTAAAGGTTTCAGGAGAAGAGATTCTTGCAAGAGAGACGAGTGGGCGGTTATTCTCTATTCTCACAAGCGGCTTGCAGCTCCCGAGAGATTTAATGAGCAGACCCTTGAAGAAGGATCCGGGGGCACAGGCAGCCATAGTCTGACGGACATTGAGGGGAAGCGAGGCGATTCTGGGTACAAGAGAAACTGCTACTTCCCCCGATGCACGGGCATCGTGCAGGGCCCTGTGGGCGTTTTCAAGCTTTACGTCCAAAAACCCGCTGACCGCTTTGAGCGAAAAACGTCCGAGGGGCTGCAGGAGAATTCGCGAAAGTAAAGCAGTGTCGAGGAGCTGGACCGAAAGCGGCGGACGGCTGATTCTTTTGAGCTCTTCGCTTATAAAAGTGGCGTCAAATTCAATTTGATGTCCGCACAGGGGAAGATTTCCGATGAACTCAAGGAGTTGATCAGCGATTTCGGAAAACGATGGTGCGGATTTAATATCTGAATCTGAGATCCCTGTCAAATCGGTAATGTATGATGGGATCGCGACGCCTGCATTTACAAATGTAGTAAATTCCTGAGTTGGCCTGCTGTCTATAAATTTTATACAGCCGATTTCGATTATACGGTTGTTTTTGAAATCAAGACCGGTAGTTTCGATATCGAGGGCTACGAAATCGGGCACAGGAAGAGGATTTTCTTTTCTGTGTTTTTGCGTTTGTGGATGATGTCCTTTTGCACTTTTAGGACGTAAATTGTTTCGAGCCTCGGCTATAAGCTCTTTTCTGGTATCATCAGGTAATAAATCAAAAAGTCTTGGCATGTGAACCCGCTATATTACGCACTGGAGAGCATTTATTGCATGAGGAAATATAAGTTAATACTTCCGGATACAGGAATATTTTAACCTGAAAGTCGCAGATGGGGAGAACAAAAAACCGTAAGATGTTGCGATGATAAGGATTGAAGGCATTTCAGGTCTTATCGACAAAGTGATAAGATCAAGACGCCTGAAA
>CAYLVN010000293.1:0-4872 GCA_964387115.1 uncultured Fibrobacter sp. | reverse complement strand
GAGATAAACCACTTAAGAAAAGACAATTTTCTGTCTAAATAAATCGACCACTAAAGATGGTATAAAATGGGACACTCTCGTCGATATAAATTCTGATTTGAAAGGAGTTGTATACGGTGATAATCAGTATGTTGCTGTAGGCAGCAAGGATATACTCTGCTCAAAAGACGGTATTACCTGGGAAAATAAAGTGTCCGAAAATCTTTACTTGAATGACGTTGCATTTTCAAATCACCAATTTGTTGCAGTTGGTGAAGGCGGACTTATCCTTACATCTGTTAGTGACAATCAGGCAGGTAATAAAAAAGAAGAAGAAACTGATAGGATTGAACGTACGACTTTCTTCTCCATGAAAAATGGATCTGTCAACATTCGATCGGGCTTACTTGAACAGGGGCAAGCTGTTCACTGGGAAATCTGCAGTATCTCTGGTAAAAAGATTATTGGTCGTACTCAGCAGACTGAAACAGGTATCCTTCCCATTTCGATAGAAAACTTACCTTCAGGTGTTTATATTCTGCATATTTACAACAAAATTATAAAAGAAAGTTTTAGCTTTTACAAATTCAATTGAGAGCTGATAATCTTCATTGTCCCGCCCCATTAAGGACACTTTAACGGATCGACACTTTGACGCCGTAGTGCAGGCTTGCACTCCTCCATAAATTTTATTATATTTGAGATTGAGTCTCAATATTAGTTCCGGATTGTGCTTATGAAAACAGAAGCTGATTCACTCCGTGCCCGTTTCAGGGATTACCTCTCCTGCAAGGGGCTCTCTTTTACCCCGCAGCGTAAGCTTATCTTAGAGCACCTTATCCGTGATTCCTCCCATTTTAATGCAGAGGAGCTCATTGCGATATTCCGCAAAAAGAGAATTCCTGTGAGCCGGGCCACTGTTTACAGAACAATAGCTCATCTGGTCGATGCCGGGTTTCTCTCTCAGGTCGCCCTTGAATCAACACAATCTTATTATGAGTTTGCCGCCAACTGCGATCATCATGAGCACCTGGTGTGTGATAAATGCGGTTGTATAATCGAATTTACAGATCCGGAACTTGAGGACAGAATAGAATCCGTCGCCAGGCTTAACGACTTTGAGATCAGCCGTCATACTGTGAAGATATCAGGGATTTGCGGGAGGTGCCGTGGACAACAGAAAGCATAGGCTGATACTCGATGAGTGCATCGGTTTGCTGTCTGTTAATGGCATTGAAGTCAGTGATGCACTGAAAAAAGTCATCATCTACTTCTTCTCTACCGATCACCATATATCGCTGGATGATGTGTCGAAATTTATCAGGTCAAACAATCTTGACATATCAGATGAGGTCGTTTCTTCTGCGTTCAATCTTCTGGTGGAATACGGTTTTGCTCTGGAGAAGGAATTCGGGGACTGTATAACCAGATATGAGCATCTGCATCCAGGTGAGCACCATGATCATTTCTATTGCCTCAAATGCGGTAAAATAATTGAGTTCTATTCACCGGTAATAGAAGAGGCTCAAATTGCGGAAGCCCGAAGCAGAGGATTCCATGCTTTTTCCCACAAAATGCAGATTCATGGTCTCTGTGACAGTTGTTTCGGGAAAACCGCAGAAAAGTCTCTGAGTTTAAGCACGGTTCAGTCCGGTGGGAAATTCCGGGTAGTAGGAGTGGCCGGAGACACAGGCAGACCTCATCAGAAGCTCCGGCGCCGTCTAATGGATATGGGCATGAGGGTGGGAATCGAGGGTGAGGTCATAGTAAATCAGGGCGGTCCTCTGGTGGTTCATGTGAACGGAATGCGCATTGCGCTGGGAAGAGAAATGAGTGAAGCGATCGAGGTTGTCTTAGTTGATTAAAGAAAATGAACAGGGGTAAAATAGATGAATCTGGGGAGATGCAGAGAGGGAGACAGGGTAAAGGTGCTGAAGATGGGGGGATCGGGTATGATTCGTAAGCGCCTGATGGAGATGGGGGTTCTTAAAGGGGCTGTGATCAGGGTTGTCAAGTATGCTCCGTTAAGGGATCCTATCGAGGTCGAGGTAGGGGATTCTCATCTGAGCCTGAGAATCTGTGAAGCGGAATTTATTGATGTAGAAAAGATTTGAGCAGGGGAGAAGTATGCCTCTTTTTTTTCCTTCAGAATTGAGACAGGATCTCAAAAACGAGCCGGAGATTGAAATATCCGGTGAAAAAGTTTTGACGTTTGCACTCGCTGGAAACCCTAACAGCGGAAAGACTTCTCTGTTTAATGCTCTTACCGGCGCACACCAGCATGTAGGTAACTGGGGCGGGGTGACAGTTGAGATGAAGGAGGGAAGTGCTGTTGTTGACGGCCGTGAGTTTAATATTGTCGATCTTCCGGGGACCTATTCTCTGAGCGCGTTTTCACTTGAGGAAAAGGTTGCAAGGGATTTCATAATAAAGGAATCGCCTGATGCGGTGATAAATGTAATCGATGCCACCAATCTGGAGAGAAATCTTTATCTCACTGTCCAGCTTCTGGAGATGGGGATAAGGCCTGTACTGGCGTTTAACATGTGGGATGAGGTCAGGAAAAAAGGTCTGCAGATAGATCTGGAGCATCTCTCAAAACTCCTTGACCTTCCGATAGTGACTACAGTGGGGAAAAGTGGAACCAACTGTAGGAAGCTCCTTGTTGAAGCCGCAAAGATGGTTGATGAAAAGAGAACTGTCTACAAAAAAAGCTGCGGCGATCTTCCATCAGAGATTCTTTCTGCCATCGAGAAGATCTCCCTTCATAAGGCTCTTAACAGTGTCAATAAACCTCAGGGATGGCTTGCGCTGAAGCTTCTTGAGAACGACAGGGGTGTTGTTGAAGAGGTCAGGGGTTTTGACAGAGACGGTTCCCTGATGAAATGTGTGGCGGAATCAGTACAGAATATCAAGTCGGTTCTGGGTGAAGATCCCGAGGGACTCATCGCCGAATCACGGTATGGTTTTATAGCAGGTGCCCTGAGAGAAACTCTCAAAAAACCTCCAAAAAATCGAATCGAAATGTCCGACCAGATCGACAGGGTACTTACTCATCCTGTATGGGCATTTCCGGTCTTTTTCTTTTTTATGTGGCTTCTTTTTCAGCTTACATTTGTTCTGGGTGATTATCCCAAACAATTATTTGAACTGCTCGTGCAGTATTCAGGGCACACGGTTGCCGCGCTGATGCCTGATTCACTTCTGAGAAGCCTGATAATTGAGGGTATTATTGGAGGTGTTGGCGGGGTTATCGTATTTCTTCCAAACATACTCATACTGTTTTTTGGAATAGCAGTCATGGAAGATACCGGCTATATGGCCCGCGCCGCTTTTATCACGGATAAAATAATGCACAAGGTGGGTCTGCACGGGAAGAGTTTCATTCCGATGATAATGGGAATGGGGTGCAGTGTTCCGGCAATTATGGCTGCGCGCACCCTGGAATCGGAAAATGACAGACGCAAAACGATACTGCTTTCCCCGCTTATAAGCTGCTCGGCAAGACTTCCGGTGTATGTGCTTTTTGCCGGAGCACTATTTCCCAGGTTTGCTGGAAACATAATCTTTCTTTTTCAGTTTGTGTTCGGTACACTGGCATTTTTCATAATGGCCTTTATTTTCAGCAAGACCATCTTTAAGGGTGAGGATCAGCCCTTTGTGATGGAACTTCCTCCGTATCGTCTGCCGACACTCAAGAGTGTGATGATTCACATGTGGCAGCGTGCCGAACATTTTCTCAAAAAAATGGGTGGAGTGGTACTGGTTTTCTCCATAATAATCTGGGTACTTGGAAAATTCCCGCAGAACAAAGAGTTAGAGAACAGTTATGAAACCTTGATTAATTTTGTGAAGAGTTCGACTGAACTGACAGAGCAGCAGAAAAATCAGCAGGTTTCGGAACTGGAAACTGCCATGAATACAGAGTTGATCAGACGATCATATATCGGGCAGATGGGTAATGCGATTGCTCCTGTTTTCAAGCCCCTTGGTTTTGAGTGGAGAGAGGCTGTTTCTCTTCTGACCGGGTTTGTGGCAAAAGAGGTTGTGGTCAGTTCGATGAGCGTGCTTTATGGATCAAATGAAAACGGAGTGGTTGATGACGACAAGTTCAATTCGCAGATTGCCGCTCACTTTACTCCTCTTAAGGGTTTTTCGTTTATGCTCTTTGTCCTTCTTTACACCCCCTGTATAGTCGCTTTGATTACGGTGATAAGAGAGCTGCATAGTGTAAAGTGGTCGATATTTTCTGTTGTCTATCAGATAGCTCTGGCCTGGATAGTGGCGTTTGGAGTTTATCAGGGGGGAAGGTTGATTGGTTTGGAGTAGGGGAGGGGATTACACAGTAATTTGTTCCGATGTAGGATCCTGTTTTTTAGGGCCTTTCAGACAATTTCGGGTGTTTTTAATGGTGCTCACTGCTGTTCGCACCAAGCAAGTATCTAATCTTAACAAAAGATCACCCGGAAATGTCTGATGCACCAGCTTAATAGATGCATTACAAGTTTGGGCTTTTGGCCGATTTATTCCGCCGCATCTCTTCTGTCTTGCCGCGAGATTATTCTTTTCTTAAAGTCTGCTGAATTTGTATAGAATCAAATTTGTTTATTTCTTTAAGTAGTACAAAAGCATATTTGCCAGGGTCATTTTGTTGCATTGTTGTAAATAGCTTATCAAGTCGACTCAGCTTAATATCATCGCTGATACCAATTACTACGGGCTTTTCAGTATTATCTGCAACACTAATGATATCATCGTTTATCATTTCTGTTGTTTGATCTTTTAAATAATAATTCGCATTGCTAAAAACTTTTGTTGAATCATTACCAATTGCAACAATGTCTGCACCGGAAAATAATTTCCTAAAAACACCGGAATAATATTTCCGATATA
>CAYLVN010000292.1:0-4897 GCA_964387115.1 uncultured Fibrobacter sp. | reverse complement strand
TATAAACGACATACCGAGCCCCTGAGGGTGAGCCGGAAGGAGGGCCGGTGACGTCTGCGGCAGGCGCCCAAAAGCTTAATTTGGTTTTGAAACAGTCTGAACGCCCCCTACCAAAAAAAACCTATTCTAGCTCAGATTATCCTCTAAGTGCACTCCTTGCATTTTCAGTACTGATTTAATTTGACTTTTTTCGAATATTGCTATATATTAATATTTGAATATTCTAATGGAGTCAATATGAATTCAGCTCATAAGAAAAAAGCCAAGATACTCAAAGCACTGGGGCACCCTGTAAGATACTGCATCGTCGAGGGCCTCTCTTCGGGGGAACGCAATGTTGCGGCCATGGTATCCTGTACCGGTGTCCCCCAACCTACTGTCTCTCAGCATCTTAATATTCTAAAAGCTGCCGGGATAATTAAAGGTCAAAGAGAGGGAAATCAGATGCATTATACATTATGCAGTGCCGAAGCACGCAGTATCGTATCTGCTCTTAAATGATTCTTTTAATCGCAATGTTTGAATCTTGATATTATTACTATCGGGGTCGGAATCGGAATCGATATAAAAATCCAAGTAAATGAAAGGATTAGCCATGAAACCACTCACTTCCATAAGCCTCGTTCTTTTCACCGGATTACTGTTTTTCAGCTCTTTTTCTTTAGCCGCTCAAACACCCGTACTCAAAGACAGTGTCGATGAAAAAAAGAGTGAGAAAGTGCTTCCTGATAAAGAGTTGCTGGTTTTTGTGAACCCTAACGGCCGTCCCTGCCAGATTCAGCTTTCCATTCTGGAAAAAATAGAAGAAAGCCTCTCCAGCCTGGCCAGAGTTTCTCTTGTAAAAACTACCCGGGCAGAAGATCGCAGCAGCTTTTATAAATACGGAATCAGGGGCTTGCCGACCATGGTAGTTATCGGTAATGACGGCAAGGAGATCCACCGCTTTACGCCCGGCATCCAGGATGAGCAGACAATTCTTGACGTTTTAAAGAGTAAGTAACAGAAAAATCGGGAGTGAGAATTATGGGCGAAAATATCAGTATACTGCTTGTTTTTGCAGCCGGCCTGACCAGTGTCTTCTCCCCTTGCGTCCTGCCTGTCATTCCGATTGTAGTGGCAGGCAAAGCAGATGACCACAGACTTCGTCCGATACTGATAGTAGCAGGTCTGGCCACTACATTTATACTAATGGGTGTTGTCTCTTCGCTCTTTGGGGCCGCTATTGGCCCGAAGATGGTCTATGTTGAGAAGGTTGCAGGAATTTTTATCATCCTTTTTGGCCTGCTTTTTATGCTTAACATAAACCTTTTTAAATACCTTGGGTTTATTTCACAATTTGCCTCACGATCCAGAGGCAATCTGAGCGGCTATTTTCTTGGGTTTACTCTGGGAATTGTCTGGATCCCCTGCGTAGGGCCGATGCTCTCAAGCGTTCTGGCCACCGTGGCATCTGATGGGAAACTTCCCAATGGTGTATTTTTGCTTCTGATTTATTCTGCCGGCTTTGCCGTCCCCATGCTCATTGCCGGTTACGCGTCTCAGTTTTTCAGGACACACATAAAAGCAGCAGGAAAGTACCCCCGCGTAATCAATGTTGTCAGTGGTCTGGTACTTATCCTGCTTGGTGGAATTATCACTTTCAAGGGAATGACATTTTTTGGATTCTGATTACTTTTTTTTAGGCCAGCTCATAGCTTTTCCGAGAATCGCCTGGATATAGGGTCCCTGCAGGTTTACATCCGGACCCCCTGTAACCTCTGTACCCTCTCTGCGCCAATCGGTATTTCTGATTGGATCAAGCATATAGCCTGCCCTTACGCCGACAATACAGCTTTTATGACCCATCCAGGGTGGAAGTATGTAATCAAAACCCGCTCCCAGGTTAATTACCATTGTGAACTGATAGAGGTTATCGTTTGCGGGTGTTGTCAGTGCTGTGCCGAAAGGTACCTGTCTTGCCCCAACCCATAGGCTTGTCATTCCCAGCCCCAGACCAACTATGGGGTAAAGGAACATTTTATCTGATGACAAAACCTGAAATCCGGCATTAATCATTATCTCCCCGGACCAGAAAGTGCTCTTTGTCCCGTCATCGGTATTGCTTCGCCAAAGAAGCGCCTCTAACTGACCACCGGTTACGATTCGGTCGTAGATCATATCCCACCCGTAACCCACTGTCAGGTTATGGCTTGAGAATTCAGTCAACCCCAGACCATCAAGCCTGGAGTTAAGGTCATCGACATCGATCCAGGAAACACCACCCATGAGGTAGTGACGAAGAGAGACGCTTGAAGGAAGAGAATCTCCGCTCCAGCGGTACATCTGTGCTGAACCGTTAAGAAAAAATGTAAGCACAAAAAATGATGCCAGCAATGAGAATCTTTTCATAAATGCCTCCCTTTGGGGTTTTATGTGAATAAATGCTTAAGCGACAGCTTTAAATGTCAGAATAAAGCAAGCTCTCTGCCAAAAAAAAGCCTTTAAAAGCGGTAAAACATTTGCTGATAGAAAAATTGATGAGCTACACAAAATCCACTGCTACAATTCATATCCTGAACCTTTCTTTGCAGACCACTATCGGATGGAATGCATGGGAACGGCAGCAGAAGCAAAATGTAATAATCAATATAACCCTTCAGTTCGATCAAACTGGCGCAGTAAAATCAGATGATCTCTCTGAGGCCATCGATTATAAAAGTCTTAAAAACAGGATCGTAGAGGAAGTCGAAGCGTCCACATTTCATCTGTTGGAAACATTGACCGATCACATAATAAACATTGTCATGAGCGATAAACAGGTGATCAGTGCTACTGTCAAGGTAGACAAACCTCATGCACTCAGGTTTGCCGATTCAGTTTCAGTGCAGATCAGCGCAGAAAGAGAGAAATGAATAGAGCCGCAGTATCTATCGGGTCCAATATAGACCCTGAAGAAAATGCCAGAAAAGCAGTTGAGATTCTCTCCCAGAAGTTCCCCGGTCTCAAATTTTCCAGTTTTGTATTTACAAAAGCTGTAGGATATACCGAACAGCCCGATTTTCTCAACGGCGCCGTGCTAATATTTACAAACCTTAATCTTGCACAGTTAACAGATACCCTGAAAAAGATCGAGGCAGTCATGGGACGGATCAGAGGAGAACTTAAGAACGGCCCAAGGATTATTGACCTTGACATTGTGGTGTGGAACGGGAAAGTGGTTGATGAGGACTTTTACAAACGCCAGTTTCTTAGAGATGCGGTACTTGAACTGATACCGGATATTGCAGACCGGCAGATGCAATAAGTATCGTCTTTCGACAAAAAAACCGCACATTTCAAATAAAAAAGCCCCTCCTTGCAGAGAGGCTTCTTTATTGACAATAACAAAAGTAATTATGCGTTCTTGAATGCTGACTTGCCGGCAAACCTTGCTGCTGAGCCAAGTTCGTCTTCAATAGCAATAAGACGATTAAACTTCGCAATACGTTCACTGCGGCTTGCAGAACCGGTCTTGATTTTGCCTGAAGCGGTTGCCACTGCCAGATCCGCAATGGTTGTGTCTTCAGTTTCACCTGAACGGTGTGACATCATGTAGCCGTAGTTGTTCTTCTCACAGAGCTCAATTGCATCGAGAGTCTCTGTCAGTGAACCGACCTGGTTTACCTTCACCAGCATGGAGTTGGCAACACCATCTTTTATTCCTGCAGCCAGAATAGAGGGATTTGTGCAGAACAGATCATCTCCGACAAGCTCGATCTTCTTTCCAAGCTTCTCAGTGAGCAGCTTCCAGCCATCTCTGTCATTCTCGCCCATACCATCCTCGATTGACACGATCGGATATTTGCTTACCCAGTCAACCCAGTGCTGGACCATTTCCTCAGAGTTTTTGCGGGCCTTGGTGGATTTTGAGAAGACATATGAACCATTGTCCCACATCTCACTTGTGGCAGGATCGAGGCAGATTGAGATATCTGCGCCGGGTTTGTAACCGGCCTTTGTAATACCTTCAAGTATAGTCTCGATAGCTTCCTCATTTGACTTGAGATTCGGAGCAAATCCGCCTTCATCACCTACTGCAGTAGAGTAGCCCTTGCTTTTCAGCACTGATTTGAGAGCGTGGAAAGTCTCACAACCCATTCTGATTGCAGTTGCAAAGTTGGGAGCATTATGGGGTGCAATCATGAATTCCTGAAAATCGACGTTGTTATCGGCATGGGCACCACCGTTGATCACGTTCATACAGGGAACCGGCAGAACGGATGCGTTCACGCCGCCGACGTACCTGTAAAGGGGAATTCCCTTGCTCTGAGAGGCAGCATGTGCAACGGCCAGAGAAACAGCGAGAATCGCGTTTGCACCAAGGGTTGCCTTGTTATGTGTTCCATCGAGCTTGATCATGGCAGCATCGATGGCTCTCTGATCTTCAGCACACATCCCCACAACAACGGGCTGTATTTTTTCATTAACATTTTTAACTGCAGTCAGAACACCTTTTCCAAGATAGCGCTTGGGATCTTTGTCCCGAAGTTCTACGGCTTCTTTTTCTCCGGTTGAAGCACCAGATGGTACCATGGCACTACCTTTTACTCCGTTCTCCAGCACAACAACAGCCTCAACTGTAGGGTTTCCTCTTGAGTCGAGCACTTCACGAGCTTTTACACTCTTGATTTTCATGATGCCTCCTATAAATTGTATGGAACAAGATAGTCTATCGGTTTAAAAGCAGTTAGACAAAATAAGTTATAGACACCGGCTCGCGGGAAAAATTGAGACAGAAAGAGTGAAACACTACATAATATGCACTATTTTTTTGGAAGAGGGCGTCCCCTCTTTCGCTCCAGCCCTGGTTAGGAAACCGGTCTTCCGCTATCACCCTGTGTTGTCCACCAGTTGTGAGGGCAGGTATGGCTATCACATT
>CAYLVN010000291.1:0-4912 GCA_964387115.1 uncultured Fibrobacter sp. | reverse complement strand
TGGGATTATAGATCTACCCATATTTTCGGGTGAGCACAGTTTCGCCCCGCCATGCTCCGGTAAAGCTCACAACATGAGCAGCAGGGTGCCGCGTCAGGCAAACAGTGTATTGGTACCTTTATTACTGTTATAGTGTTTTCGGGAAACAACAGATGCGCAGGAAAGTAATATCATGAAAAACATTCTCTTTTCTCTCATTGTACTGATACTTTCTCAACAGGTCGCGGCGG
The DNA here is from genome assembly GCA_964387115.1 of uncultured Fibrobacter sp. GTDB lineage: Bacteria > Fibrobacterota > Chitinivibrionia > Chitinivibrionales > Chitinispirillaceae > JAAYIG01. The sequence goes on along the minus strand of CAYLVN010000291.1, from coordinate 4,682 downwards.
AATTTACGATCCACATACTGAATCCATGGCGTGCGGATACATCGCAGGCCCGAAGAGAGGCCTTGAGGCTTTCCGGAAACAGTGAGGTTGGATATTATCCTGGCAGTGATATGATTCCTGAAGGAGAGGGCTGGTTTGTATACACCTACACAACCCTTGACTATGGTTACTCAATGGAACTTCTGACCTTTATCGGGCCTGACAGATGGAATGGAGAGGTTATCTACCCATTCAAGCTCTCTATAGACAGCCTGCTTGCTCCATATCCAGTTACTGTCAATGAACTCTGGATAATGATACCAGATTCAACAAAGCCGCCCATGGTCTTTGATACCCCTCCAGGCGGGAAAGTAATAAACATCTTTAACCCATGGCCGGATAACTCCCCGAGAATAATATCCGGTGATAACCCACCCTTACGGATGCACTCCAGAGAGGACATCTGCGGATGGTACACCTACCAATATCCCGGTACAGCGGCAGGGTTATCTAATATCAAGTTTACCGATTATTTTCAGACAAAAACCTATTCTGCTTCCGGGATGACTGACGGACCCGCAATAGATCTGAGTGTAATTCTGGCCAGCCAGGATACCGTTTATATCCTTCCACGACCATTTCCATTCGGAGCACCATCCATTACCGCAACTTTTCCCGGTAAAACAGGAGAGTGTGGATACAGGAAGGTTTCCGGTCTGTTCCGGGACTGGATACAAGACGATGTCAGCTTCTTTAACAACCCGACAGGGATGAGCGGAGGCGACACTACCGGTATGGTTCTTCCTGTCCTTACACAAGAGGGGAACTTTAAACCAGCAAGGGATCCTTCCAGAACAGCCAGAAATGCGGAACAGCTCGAAACCTGGTTTAAAACAGTTAAATTTCCTGACGGCTCTGATAATGATACATGCCTTGATATCATGCTCAGGAAAAGTGATGATGGCATGTGGACCTTTGATTCAGACTGGTTGGGCGGATTTTTCATGCTCGACAGCTTCGTCAACCCCAATAATATCCAGTATGCGGACATACGCAAGCGGATGCATAATTTTCACTTTACAATGGAGATGCACCTTCAGTTCATCTATCACGAAAACGCAGGACTTGAATTCTATTTCCGGGGTGATGATGATGTCTGGGTGTATGTCAATAACCGGCTCGCAATTGACCTTGGCGGACTGCACGACAGGGCACGTGACACCCTTGTTTTAGACCAGATGAAGGACGAACTGGGTCTTGTTGACGGTGAGATGTACTCGATGGATATGTTCTACGCCGAACGTAACCCTGTAGGCGCCAATTTCATGATCCGTACCTCGATGGATCTGCATAACAGCGATGAACTTTACTACAAAGAATCAACTACAGGAAACGGCAACTATCAGTACGATATCTGGCAGAGGATTCTCACCGAAGGAATCGGATGCGGCACCACAAGACTTATCGACGAAGAAGAACAGGCGCAGGTAGATTTTTTCATCGAGGGACCCCAGTTTCCGCAGGATTCGCTCGTTCCTCTACCACCCGGAACACACTTTGGAGGCATAACAACAGATCCGAATAAATTCCGGGTCACTATTGACAGTACCAGTATAACAGGACTCGCTTCCGGAGAATACTACATAATTTTCAAAAGTACAGTAAACAAAGAACGCACAGGGTATCTGACCTTCATAGTTCCCCCCAAGCCTCATCATCTTGACATATTGAACGATTCCATTCCCTTCGATCAAAAACAGGATGCGTTCATAGACTCAATATTCATGAGCATTGAAAAAGATTCCATCGAAATCTTTGCGGTTATCCGCGACTCAACCGGAAATTTCATCGAGCACGCAGGGTCTGCGGTCTGGACCAGCAGAAATGAAGGAATTTTAACAGTTCATCCCTCCGCAACCGACCCATCAAGATGCACTGTCGTCAAAATTGACGGAGGCACGACATGGGTGGTGGTAAACGCAAACGGACTGAAACCGGATTCAGTGAGAATAGTCGCGGATGCCAGACCCGATTATCCGCTTGTTTCATCTGCTTTAATGCTTGATAGTAATGGAGACAACATTCCCGATCTGCTCCAGGTCACGCTCAGCGATACATTTAAAACCGATCAGGCACTTACAATTGTGGAAATCAACTACCGTGGCAACGTCTATTCCATTCCTTCGGCACAGTGTTCAATTTCAGAAAGAATACTGTATGTGCCGTTTACATCATCATACGGCGCCGATGGCAGGCCTGCGGGAAATGTTACTATCATAATGGATGTGGAAGGTGAGCAGGAGAGCCACGGCGGGCCTTTCACCGACGGGGTAGGCCCCTCACTGTCAAGTGCAGATGTACTCGAAAATGAGAGCAACGATCCGGATATTATCTTCCTTACTTTCACAGAGCCTTTGCATGCCACTACTGTAAGAGGTGAAGACCAGCTTCTGTTGATTAAATCATCGGGTGATACGATCCCCTTGGATATACTGGCCATTAACCACATAGAGAACGACTCTACTGTAAGTGTTTTACTTTCATCATCAGCGGGCAGACCCCTGCCCGGCGATCTGCTGCGGCTTCTTCCTGGAAGCCGTGGCGGGAAAATCTCTGAGTCTAACGGGATGCTTCCACACGATCTGAACCTGCCTGTATCTATCGGTTTCAGGGCAGGAGCCGCATCGATTGAACACTCCTGGTATAAGGATACCGACGCCGACGGGATAATTGATAGTGTGTACTTGCGGTTCAAACGGTCGATACAAACTTCTGAATTTGACTCACTGAGAGTACAATGGGGATCAAAAGGTTACGTTATAGACCCGCAAAGAATGGTACGCATCAGCGATTCGAGTTTTTCTTTATTTGTCAAGAATTCGGTTGTCCGGACCGACCAGCCGTTAACAGATGGATTCATGGTTGTTGGAATAGAGTACAAAAATGTACCAGGGATAATAAGGTCATCATTTGTAACCGACAGCGCCGCACCGGTTCTGGTCTCTGCAACCCTTCACGCCGGCAGATTCAACATCTCCGGTACAGCAGACCCTGACACCCTTGTCTGCAGTTTCTCGGAAACCATACAGGTTCCCGGCAACAGCCCCTTTTACCTGTCAAACAACAAGGCAGAAAGATACAAAGCAATTTTTTCACTTATCAAGAATCCTGTCACATACATTGTAAGTGCATACGAACCGGCCTCCATCTCACCCTCCGAAAATGACACTGTCTGGATTGACATTTCAGGCGTGGTCAGGGACACCTCCGGAAACCTGCAGTTAAACCCGGCCAACAGACGGGTGCTGCTGAAGCTGATCCAGGAAGACCCGGAATGGATTACACGGACAGGCCCCAATCCTGTGAGACTCTCAATTTCCGGTGTGGATATTCAGGTAATGCCTGTCATGCCGGTCCCCATCTCCCGTTTCAATGCAAAGATTGCAATATATGATCAACTTGGAAACCGCATCATCAATTCGGACATGACATCTCAGAACAGGTATTTTCAATACTATTGGAACGGGTACAGTCGCCGGGGCCGCAAGGTAGGAAATGGTGTCTACATAGCACTGGTATCTATAAATGATAACAAAAAGGTATTGTGGACAAACAAGATTAATATCGCAGTAAAGAATTAGAAACGGAGGTTCAAGGTTCAGGGTTCAGCGTTCGCCAAGTATGAACCTCTGAACGCTGAACCTCTGAACGCTGAACCTTTGAACCTTTGAACCTTTGAACGCTGAACGACCCGTCACAAAAAGAACTCAAATATCAAGTAAAACATAACCGCTGCAAGAGCGCTGAACAGCCCGTAAAGAAAAGGTTTTTTGTACCAGTCCCTCAGAAGCAACGATACATTTTCCATTCCGGTCTTTTTTCTTGCGATAGAGAGTATTCTGTTCTGGACGTCTGAAGGAATCTCCTGTTCCTCAATTTTTTCGATGTCCTCACCTACCATCCTTATCTCATCTGTATATTCCAGGCATTCCTGGCAATCATCCAGATGCTTTCTGACTTCCTCATCCCCGTCAAGCTGCAAGGCGAAGCTTACCAGGGAATCTTCGGTTGGATGATTTATGGCTGAGTATTTCATAATTCTTTCCTTACCAGACTTTCCTTTAACTTTTTAAGAGCTCTGAATGCTTTAACCCTTACAGAATTTTCGGTTATGCTCAGCATCCCTCCGATCTCTTTATATGAATAACCGCATTTTATATGCAGGTAAATGATTCCCCTTTCGGTATCAGGCAGTATTGACAGTTCCTTCCAGATATAATGCGCATCAGAATCCTCATAAAAATTATCGGTTTCCTGGCTGTATTGAGTACGGAAGCGACTGAACCGGTTTGCCTTCCTGAAAAAATCCATGCATGCATTACGTGCTATTGTAAAGAGCCATCTCTGGAGCTCGGTATCATCGGTCGGGGCCTCTTTACATTTCCATAAGCTTGTGAATACATTCTGCAGGATATCATCAGCGGCTGCACGGCTTTTGGCCATCCACAGAATGAAGTTGTAAAGCTTACGTCCATACCCCTGATAAACTCTCTTAAACTCATTCTCCAGCACAGAGTACCCCGTATGTTAGTTAAACCTTTTTCTCCGGACAGCCCCTGAGGCCGCTTCACAGTACCTGTTAATATAAACGGCCTGTGTTGAGGATTTGTTACAAGTATTAAAAGAGAAAGGCAGGTTCATTT
>CAYLVN010000290.1:1716-4930 GCA_964387115.1 uncultured Fibrobacter sp. | reverse complement strand
ACAAGGGGATAGGTGCGATCGGACCTGAATCCTGGGTGCACTGGTCAGGTCATATCCTGCTCCGGGATAAAATTCTAATGATTGGAGGTGCAGATGATTTCCTTGCGGAGTGTATTTCTTATTTTTGCAATTCTCACTGGTATTACTGCTCAGGTGTGGGCGGCAAAGGGAGACGATGTTGTAAAAGATGTTAACTTAGATCAGTATGCCGGTACCTGGTATGAAATCGCACGGCTCCCCAACAAACATCAGAAGGGGCTTGTGGAGGTCACGTCAACTCTTAAACGCACTAAAGACGGTTATGTCATGATAAACAGCGGCTTTAAGGGTTCACGAGGCGGCAAGAAGACCACGGTAAAGGGCAATGTGATGGTAAAGAATAAGAGAGATGCAGGTGCCATGAAAATCAAGGCATTTATCTTCTCGATTGATTACCGTATCATTGATCTTGACAAAAAAAACTACAGTTATGCTCTGGTGACTACAGATTCAGAGAAGTTTTTGTGGATCTTGAGCAAATCTCCGGTGATGGAGCAGCAGGTCTACGATAGACTTGTGGAATCGGCGCGGCAGAAGGGCTTTGATGTAGCACTTCTGGAGAGGGTTTCTCAGGAATCAAACAGTGCGCTTGTTGGCCGTTGATCAGACACCGGGTGCAGAAGAATTATGGGTCCCTTCGGGGGGCATTTTTTTTCTGCTGTCGGAGTTTAAAAATGGCCTTCGGGAGCTCTCTGAAAGGGGGAAACCCTCTGGATGGCTCTCCTGGCCTCCTTTTACTTCCGGAAATCTTTCTGCTTCTATCGCCTGTTTAAACCTTCTTAAATCCTCCTCTATGCGTTCTTCAAAACCTGTCCCCAGCATCTGCTTTCCGCTGTCGTTTCGTGGGGGAAAGAAAAAGTAAATCTGAAGCTGCAGAAGGGTTCCTTTGTCCTTATGGTCGGTGAATATTACTCGTCCTCTGTGGAAAATATCGGGGTTGCCCCCGGAGTGCCACTCAATGAGGCGGTTCTGGAGCCGCTCGGTGATCTCTATGTCCCAGACTAACCTCTCATGCTCTTCTCCGATAAAAGCACTCCACCTTGAGTTCTTTTCATCCAGGACCATCACCGTGTCTAAAAAATCAAGGATTTCAGGGAGGTTCTCAAAGTTGTGCCAAATCCTGTAGAGCCTCTCCGGTGTGGCTCTCAAATAGATCTGCTTACTGAGGATAATTTCATCTTTTGTTTCCATGCCCTATAGAAGAGCAAATGGGCTGCCATTCTTCTTCATAGTCAATATGCAGTGGCCTGCAATTTGCAAGAATCTCCCTTCAGAGTCCTGTGTCCGGCAAACCTTCATGAATTTTGGGCCGGGAGACTTTTTGTGGAAGGTTATCTCTCTTTCTCTGCAGTAATGGAAAGATGGAAAGGGGAGTAGTAATGGAGAGTCAGCCGAAGCCCTTGGTTTGGCAGATGATAAAAGAGGCGGTGGAGGTGCACGGGAACCGTGCGACCAATCTGGCTGTGCGGGACTGGATCCTGGAGCATTATCCCGGTGTAAATGTGAACACTATTTTAAACCAGATCATTGTCTGTACAGTCAATCACCCCTCGCGTGTGCATTACAAAGAAAATAATGCTCCCCGCCGATGTGACGATACCTACGATTTTCTCTTCCGCACCGCCCCGGGGAAGCTTGAAATGTATGATTCCCGTCTGCACGGGGAATGGCAGATAGCTCTTAATGAAAAAGGGGTGCTCTATGTGCGTGAACTTAAAGAGAGTTCCATAGACCGTAAAGAGCCTCTGAACAATGTAGGCGGAAGCTGCCTTGAGGCGCGTCAGCTGCGGGCCTATCTGGCCAAACATCTCTACCTCATAGAAGAGGGCCTTGAGCTTTATGTCGATGTGTTTGGTAATGATGGTGTGGGTTACCCTACCGATTTTGGTCCGGTGGATATTCTGGCACTCGATAAAAACGGGACATTTGTGGTTGTAAAAGTGGAGGGAGACAACTTCCCCGATGTCTCAAGCGGGCAGATTCTCAAATACCGCAACTGGGTGCGCCGTCACCTGGCGCAGGGAAAACCGGTAAGAAGTTACCTTGTGGGCTCCCAGATCCCCGACCATGTCCGGTATTCTCTGGCCGACTGCGACGATTTGTTCTTAAAGGAGTACGATCTCTCACTTTCCTTAAGGGATGTTCCAAAAATTAACGACATTGCGGTGTCCCCCTCATCGGGCAAGGACCTGCAGGATATGTCCCGGAATGCCTGAAAAGAGGAAAAATATGGAAAAAATCCTGATTATGGGGGCAGATAAAGAGGTCCCCCGCTTTCTATTTGAGCGCCTGGGGCATATGGGAGTAAAATGCAGAGCTGCCTTCCATAATACCCAGAGTGTCAATTCATCAGACTACAAAGAAAATGTGGAACGGATCAGCTTCGACTTTTCCGATATGCTATCAATAAAGAAGGCTCTGAGGAACATATCCAGTCTCTTCCTTGTCACCCCCGACAGAAAAGAACTTGTATCCTATGTAAAATCAGTCACCGATCTGGCCCGGGAGTCTTCAGTAAAACAGGTGGTGTTCATTTCTCTCCTGGGAGCAGATATCTCTTATTCCGGGCGCATCGGTGCTTGGTACCTGGAGGCCGAGAACATTGTCCGTAACAGCTCTATCCCCTTTACCATCCTGAGATCAAACTGTCTGATGCAGAAGGTGGTCTCTTTTGTTGAGCCGCGAACAGGTATGATATACCTTCCTCTGGGTGAAGCGAAGGTAAGTCTGGTTGATGCAAGGGATGTGGCTGCGGTGGCTGCCGATATCTTCCTTCCAGGGGCTCACCATTTCTCTAAAACCTATAATCTTACGGGTAATGATGCCCTCACTATGCATAAGGTCGCAGAATCTCTCTCTCAGGTCACCGGAAGAGAGATCGGGTATGTTGATATTCCGGAAGACACTGCCGCTGATACCCTGAAAAAAAACTATTCACCTGAAAAAACCGAACTGATGCTTGAGTATTTCCGTTTTCTCTCCTCTGGACAGGGATCTCTCCTCAGTTCCGCAGAAGAGATCGTTTCCGGCATAGAGCCGATCTCCTTCATCGATTTCGCCCGCGATTACGCTGAGATCCTCAGGAGTCGTCTGGCTGCGGCTGCTTGAAAAAGCAGCGAGTCACTAAGTTACCTCTGAGGTGAAAGAGTGACTTAACCCGTTAAATGCACCCGTG
>CAYLVN010000290.1:0-1616 GCA_964387115.1 uncultured Fibrobacter sp. | reverse complement strand
TCACTAAGTTACCTCTGAGGTGAAAGAGTGACTTAACCCGTTAAATGCACCCGTGGAGAGTCACTAAGTCACCTCTGAGGTGAAAGAGTGACTTAACTCGTTAAATGCACCCGTGAGAGAGTCACTAAGTCATCTGGGGTGAAAAAATGACTTACCCCGTTAACTCCAAAATTCATTTCTGGGGTGATACCTGGCTTATGCTCCCGGGAAGGGACGATATGCGTTTAGATTTTGTAGCAGAAAGCTTTGATCAAATCGCAGGTTGCACACTGGTGGAACATCTGCGATTTGTGAAAGCCTTTACGCACAAGGGACAAAGTGCAATTCGCCCTGATCCTGGTGCATAAGTCAGGACATCTGTCTCTCCAATATGCGCCCTCTTGAGGGCGTAGTTTTTATGAAGACCTGTTTCAGGGGGGACAATATTGAGGAGGTATTTATGTCCGCAAAAATTCTGGTTACCGGCGCATCCGGAGCTATCGGGCGCATAATCATACATGACATGGTCAATAGAGGTAAAGAGGTAAGGGCCGGGGTTCATAGTGAAGAACAGTTTAATCTGGTTAAAATGACAGGAGTGGAGCTTACCCGGCTTGAATACGGGGACTTTTCCACTATCGACCACGCTCTTCAGGAAATCGAATCCCTCTTTCTTATTACTCCTTATGCAAGGGAGCAGGTGGAGTATGCAAAAAGGATGATCGACAGAGCCTTACTTTTTGGAGTAAGTCACATAGTGTATGTCTCGATCATGGGCGCGGAGCAGGAACCCGGAACGCAGTTCGGCAGATGGCACAGGAGGATTGAAAAGTATCTCCAGTCCCAGTCAGTTGCCTCTACGATTCTGCGTCCAAATGTTTATATGCAGAATTTTCTGCGCTTTATCCAGCCCTCCGGAGGCCTTGTCTATGTTCCTCTAAATGGAGCCGGTGTCAGTTATATCGATGTGCGTGATGTGGCGACTGTGGCCTCTGAGGTGCTTATTGCGGGTAAAGAACATTTTGGAAACACCTATGAGCTCACCGGACCCTTTCCCCTCACAATGGATGATGTGGCGAATATTTTAAGCGAAGCGGTGGGAAGTCATGTGGGATATATAAATATTTCGGAGGAGACGGCTAAACACATAATGGAGAGCCTGGGTACTCCGGGGTGGATGGCTGATGGGATACTGGAGCTTTATGCCATGCAGCGCAATGGTATAAACAGTACGATTTCCGGAAGTGTTGAGGAGATAACCGGCAGAAAACCTGTTCCCTTCGACCAGTTTGCGTATGATTATGCTGATGTCTTCAAGGCCATTGTCCAGCATGAACATCATACATACTTGAGCTGAGGGGGATCAGTTCCGATAGTTCCATTTTTTCTTCTTTGATGAAAGGAGAAAAAAATGTATATTAGAAAATTCTCTGCTCTTTGCGGAAGTGGTGGAACTGGTAGACGCGCTAGGTTCAGGACCTAGTGGGTGCAAGCCTGTGGGGGTTCGAGTCCCCCCTTCCGCACTTTCAATTTTCCCAACTCCCAAATAACATCACACCTTAAAACTTCGTTCTCAGTTCATTCATACCTGACTTATGCATCCGGGAAGGGGCGAAGTGCGTTTAGACCTTGTAGCA
>CAYLVN010000289.1:0-4978 GCA_964387115.1 uncultured Fibrobacter sp. | reverse complement strand
ATGAAAGAAGACTGAATATGCTTATTCCTCTGGGTAAGATCACTCCGCAAACTTTTGAGGAGGGCGAAGCGCTCCTTGATAGGACAGAAAAAACTCAGCTACAGATAATGAGCGGCATAAATATAATAGATAAGACAGTCGGGGCATTTTCACCCGGCGATGTGGTTCTCGTGACTGGCGATAACCAGACATACTGCATGGGATTCTTCTATTCTATTATAGTTGATATGCTGGCGAATGAAGAAACCTCGCTTGTTATTTACCCACGGACAGATACTGGTAAAGAGCAATCAGTCTGGATGCGGTTGGTCGCATCTGTGACTGGAATTCCTGTGTTCCACCGTGAAACCGGTATAGACAGGAAATTCGGCCCTCTTCTGGCAATCAGCCTTGGAAGCTTTCTGGAAAAAGATATCGTTATACTTTCTGGACAAGGCAGTCTGGATGAACTTTTAGAAAGTGACATTCCGGGTAGAAGGAAAATTCTGGTAGTAGACGGTTGGAATTCAAAGGCTGAATCGGGTAAGGCTATGATCTGCTCAGATGAGATTGAGAGATCTCTGAAAATCGCAAAAGAGCTTCAGATGGTTGTGTTTATGGCAACCCCAGAACCTGAATGCCTTTTTAGTACGGATAAAAAGATTCGTGCAACTGTGAACTTATCAGATTCCGGTGAAATTCAACTGTATAATGATAAAGCCTGGAAAAGAGTAAGAGTTGATATCAGGCAGAGTATGAATTATGGATTGTCAGGATATTTTCAGGTTCTTGCAGATCCTCTGTCCGGGATGATCCGTTTTCCTCAGGAAAATTCCCATACTGATGTTCAAAATGCAAATGAATGGCAGTGAAAAGCAGAATCAGTCAGGTTTTACAACGGACTGGTGATTCAGCCAGCTTTTTATGAAATTTTCAAGTTCTTCAGATGGTTTTCCGTTACAAGCGAGTTTCAACTGCTTTATATACGGCTTCCCATCCTCTTCTGCAATCTCCAGTGTTGCTCTTTGGGGTGAGAGTACTTTGTAAATGTAACTTTTTCTTTGCATTATTTTCCCTGCATATGATGAAACACAGTTGTGCATAACCCGGGCTTCATCAAACAGCTCTTCAATTGTAGAAATGTGGATGATATTCTGATTTCCGTTAATGATTGGATCTGGAAATCTATCGCATCCGTATACATCAATATGGTTCTGGATGACCCGGGTTCGTGCATAGATGGAAAAAGTTCTGGCCCATTTATCATGAAGACGCCTCAGCGATTCCAATGATTTACAGCTCCGCATATGCGAAAGAGGATTAGATATCCGGAGCTGTTCTCCAAGGTGGTGGCAATCGGACCAGTTTCTAATTAGCTCCAGCCCGGTTTCTTCATCATAATATGTCCCATAGATTGTGTTATTTAACCTGTCATAGCCTTTAAGAAGCCAGAGGTACCGGTTCGGATGATCGTTTATGTTGTAAAGGGACCAGAGAGGAATTTCCTTAATATATCTCAGCTTAATCAGAAGTGAAGCATTCTTTATCAGATTCTTAAGTCCATCGCAGTTTTCATGGCTGAAGTAGTAAAAATGTTTAGACTTATGGTTTGACTCCGGAATTTTACCCGGCTTGATTTTAGAAAGAATTTTAACGGCCCACTCTTTTTCAGGTCCTCCGGCCAGATGCAGGATCTGTTTTCTTTTCAGTAGAATGAGCTTACCCATATCTTCTGTTGTCAGCTCTTTTTCAGAAGCTGTATCGACCAGCAGCCATAACAGTGAAGGGTTGGTACGGAGCAGATCAAAGGCAGCGGAAAACGTTCTAAGCAGTTTGAGAATAACAAACTGCCGCCACTGAAAGAATCTCAACTCTTCTTTTATGGGAGTCGGGATATCAGCCATAAACTGTTGAAGGCTTTTTTTCCATGGAGAGTTCTGTCCATTGAGCGGCAGAAATATTCCCGGGTCCCACTCTTCATATTCCCAGCTTTGAGTACAGAAATTCCATCTGTATGATAAGAGACCTTTGTTCCAGGTACTTATCTTTAAATGAGTGTTGCAGCATTCCCTGAAATCGAGATACAAATATTTGTCTGTGTTGTCAAACCATATTTCTTTATGGCGATCTGGATCCATATAATAACCTCTGTATTCATCTAGTTATCAGATCCTGAAAAATAGAAAGCCTATGCGACAAAATCTGTCGATTAATATCAATAATCTGTGATCAGTAGTAATACCCAGGGGGGAATGGCGAGAAAACAAGGTGCCGCTTATACGGTGAGAATCCAGTGTAGATGAGAAATCACTGTTTGTTTCTCTTTAAAAACTCCTTTGCAGCCTCATTTACTTTTTTCTTCAACGAAACAGGTGAAACAATTTTCACTATGTCAGCCCAGCTCAATATCCACCTGACAAGTTCCTCTCCTATAGGAACAGTAAAGGTGCACAGAACATTCCCATCCCTTTTAATCCTGACAACCTGCGATGCATGAAAACGCTTCTCGTTGAGAATCGTACCGAACCATCCGGGAAACTGCAAAGTCACTTTTGTAACAGCAGGATTTTCTTTGTCCAGTATGCCGAAACTGCTGTGTAAAATATTGTTCACCTTATTCAACTGCTTTCCGGTGAGTTCAAAAGCCTTATCTACTGCAGTTACTCTGGTAAGACGACAGAGTTTGAAATAGTAGACTCTGGAAGCAGATACCGGGAAAATCCCGGCGATGTACAGATCGTTACTGGCCATGAAGAATTTGACAGGACAGATTCTGTGTTCCACTGTTTTGTCATCGATTCGCTTGTAAACAATATCGACCATTTTGCGGTTTATAACTGAAGAGATAAGTATATCCAGCAGGTTATTATCCATGGAGAGCAGAGAGTGCTGCCCGATAATGTGCACATCATCTTCAAGCTTCTGGTCGAGATCCTCAAACAGGGTGTCACCTATCTCACTTCCCATCTCCTGAAGAGCATCGGTGAGCTCCGTTAATGTCCTGGCACCGGGGGCAAAGAACAACTGGAGTCTTTTGAGTAAAAAAAGGGCAAGAAGACTGTTCTTCCCGATGGGAACCTCAAGATTTCCTCTCATATCAGGCTCTATGAAGTAGAAGATCTTTCTCCCTGAAGCCATCGATGTAACACAGGTACCCCGGGTCTCAGCAAGCTTCTTAAGATCTCTTTGCACATTGCGAAGTGATACTGGTTCATCTCTGTTAAGCCACTCATAAATATCTGTTGCGGTGAAACGACGGTGTCTGTTTCTGATAAGATGCAGCAGGATAAGAATTATCCGTTCAACTTTTGGCTTTTCAGTTTCTGTCATACAGTCACCTGTCTATTTATCTGCAGGATTTGATTGTCTTTTTATACCCGGTTAAGAGATGATTGAAATCAGATGATGAACATATAAAAAAATATTTTCCATCCATTTCTTCGACTATTCCAGCTAAAATTAAATGATTCATTAACTGTTTTGATTAATATAACTGATTTTTAACCGTCTTTGTATAATTGATATATGTGAAAAATCTATTACTTCGCAGACTTTCAGTGCTCTGTTGATTCTTGAATCGATCTGGTATTCCGGATCGACGGCATGGGCGATTGAGGCGGCAATCCTCAACCCGCCGCTGTCAGACGGCTCTATATCATTGGCAAAGTGATCAGGATCAATGCAGACATTTCTAAGATCGATTACCCTTTTTCTTCTCTCAGACGCCATGTGCATAATGATGTCGTTATAAAATAAAAGAATGGTAAGCATTATGCGTCTTGCTACCGGATCACTTAAAGGCGGTTCATAAATAGTACACAAGCAGTAATCGGTCTTTAGTTTATTTAGTTTCTTAAGTAAATGGGTATATCTGGTCCTGAATCGATCCTTTTCATCCGCCCAGGTGCTGAGCGCATCCATCATACTGTTGCATTGAGTAAAAAGCAGCTTTTCAGCCAAAAGGGCATCATTTCCGCCGGCGCTAACGATTACATGGCTACTACCCGCCGGTATATTTTCTATCTGGTTGATTGCATCTTCAACTGTGCTTCCGTCTCTGGCCAGCAATACTACATTACAATCGCACATCAGGCGATTCAGGTGAGAGCTGACACACTTACCCGGTGAGACATATTTGCCGTTGTCCAGAATTGAATCGCCAACCAGTGCAATCTGCATGTTGTTCCCTTATTCAGATCGTTTATAGAACCCTCATGGAAAAGTATATATGTACTTAACGACAAATTCTGTCGCGAAGGCACCATGTTATTAAATACTGTCCAGTACTGTTCATGCTCTTCGGTCAAATCATTTACCGCGCAAAAAACTCAGAGGTTTCAGAAAACCAGTGGGTGTCTATTTATTCAGCTCAATGATGAGCGGGTGGGGGAATAGCTGAATCTAACTGTTCTTATCAGGGTGCCAGCCGGCCAGAACATGGCTCAGAGCCTGTTCCCGGGTCGTGATATTTTCTTCCAGCTGCAGATCGTATACTTCTGAGAGAATCTTTCCAAAAAGAGGGCCGGGCTTGAATCCAAGCTCAATTAGATCTTTACCGCTTATTAATGGCGGCGGTTTGATCTGCTCCTTTTCAAAAGTCTCAAGCCTGTTTTTTACAAAATGGTAGTTCTCGAGGTTGCCGTGACTTGCAAGACAATCCACCCTGTGAAGCTCAAGCTCATCTTCGATAGTAGGCCTTGAGAGGAGCTTTTTAAGTGTGGAGAGGCGCATCCGGGTGACGTTCATGAAATTCATGTGGTTATCGACACAGGCGCCCACACTTTCTACAAGATGATTGGAGGCTCTGAGTCTTTTGAGAATTTCTCTTGACATAACGGCTCCGACCCGGTCATGGTTGTTAAATCTGATCCTGTCCTGAAATGTTAATGTGGCAGGTTTTCCGGTATCATGAAGAAGAACACTCCAGGCTGTAACCTGTGATGGATCAGGTTTCATCAGGCTGAGTGCCTTGATCGTGTGTTTAAAGACATCACCTTCG